>JACNGQ010000114.1 GCA_014384025.1 Planctomycetota bacterium
GGCTTTGGACTGTTCGTTAAACCTGTCTTTTTCATTAACCACTGATAACACCATGTCAATTAGAGAATTAGCGAATTTGTGAATTAGTTAATTGGACAGATCTTCGAGATTCACGAATCCGGGTCTGCTGACCCAAGGGGCTTGGCTATCTGGCCTGAACTTCCCCCTTCTGAGGGCTTTCGTTAGCCTACTGGCTAATATATGTGTATTATACCATATTTTAAGCGGAAAATCAAGGGAAAAGGAAATAAATGTCCAAGACTTGCTACGTTCAAGACTCAAGACGCCAGACTCAAGAAGGAGGGATTTTGGGTGAACCCCGATTAGATAGACGTAATTATCTAACGGGGCAAGAATGTGGTTGATCCGTTCGACTGCGCTCAGGACAAGTTTTTGTTGGTTTTTTAGTAGATTTTCTTTGTTTTTAGTGTTTTTTGGTGGTAGTTTTTAGTTTTTGAGGGATTTTGCGTCTGAAAGGGATAATTTAGGGAATGGCGGTTTTGTGGAATTATTTCGTTAGAGGAAAAAAAATTTAGAGAATTAGAGATTAGAGATTGGAAGGAAATATCGAATATACAACAAGAAATGTCGAATATCGAAGGAAAGGATTTCTACCGGAGGCTAGCAAGAGCATCAAACAATCACGTAGACATGAAATGACGGAGTGATAAAATTAGTGCGAACCGAAGGTAGAAATTCGGTTGGGGAATGCCTCCCTGTTGTAGGCCAAGGGAGCGACTCTCGGGGGCAAGTTTTTTTGTTGCTTTTAGTTGAGGAACAGGCCATAATTCCGTCGGTATAAACGGGATGGACAAAAGCTCAAACCGCTAATAGCGAGTAACTAAATAAACGCGGAAGGCTTTGAGATGGAAGAAAAAGAACTCCTTGAAATAATCGAAGAGGCGGCCAGAGATGGGAGGAAGGAGCTTCACCTATCAAACGAACGCATAGTGTCAATACCGACAGAAATACGGAATTTGACAAATCTGACGGAGTTGGATCTGTCCGGAAATCAACTGACGAGTGTCCCAAAGGAATTAGGGCAGTTGACAAATCTGAAGGTACTCTCTTTACACCATAATCAACTGACGAGTGTACCTTCAGAATTAGCGAATTTGACAAATCTGGAGAAACTAGATCTGGACCACAATCGACTGACGAGTGTCCCTGCGGAATTAGGTCAGTTGAAAAATCTGGAGGAACTTTGGTTACTCGGAAATAATCTGAAGAGTATCCCGAAAGGATTAGGTCAGTTGAAAAATCTGAGGGTATTAGTTCTATATGCAAATAAACTGACAAGTGTCCCTGAAGAACTGGGTCAATTGAAAAATCTGAACGAGCTAGATCTGTGCTTAAATAGGCTAATTAATGTACCTGAAGAGTTGGGGCAGTTGAAAAATTTGAAAGGATTATATCTGCGTAATAATGGACTAACGAGTGTCCCAATGGCATTGGGACAGTTAAAAAATCTGAATGTGCTAGATCTGAAAAGGAATCCAATGAGGTCACCACCGCCGGAGGTGGTCGAGCAGGGAACGCAGGCGATATTGGCGTATTTAAGAGAGTTGGAGAAAGGTAAGAAGGGGCGCTATGAGGCGAAACTTTTAATTTTAGGTGACGGAGGTGAAGGAAAGACGTGTGTGTCGAGGGCTTTACGGAGGCGTATATTTAAAGAGCAGATAAGGACAGAGGGGGTTGAGGTCGTACAATGGAAGTTTGAGAATCCGAAATTCCCAAATGAAAAGGACAAAGAGATTACACTGAATATATGGGATTTCGAAGGGCAGGAGATAAACCATCAGTCTCACCAATTCTTTTTAATAGACAAATCGCTATATCTTTTGGTGATAAATGGGCGAAAATCATTCAAGCTGGAACGTACTGAATACTGGCTTGATACAATAAAGGCAAGGGCGCCGGAGAGCAGGGTGATATTGGTTGCAAGCGAGTGCGAGAATACGACACCATCATGGCCATTGGATAAGCTGAAGCAGGAATATGGAGATTTATTACAGGGTGAGAGCTGGTATTTTCCAGTTGGTTGTGAGAATGGAAAAGGGATTAATGATTTGGCGGATGAGATTAAGAGGGCAGCGGCAGATATGGAGCAGATGGGTAAAGGATGGCCTGAGACATATCAAAAAGCCGAGAAGGCTATAGAGGAAATAAGAGATAAAAAAGTCAGTGTGGGCAGAAATAAGCTTTATGAAATATTTGGAAAGAGCGGGATTGACAAAGATGGATTTGAGAATGCAGCCGGACAGATGGAAACGCTGGGGTTGATTACACAATTCAAAGATTCTCCTGAATTGGAGGATTTTGTCGTTTTGAATCCACAGTGGCTGACAAAGGGAATCAGTCTTGTTATGGAGGATAAGCAGCTTCATAAGGACAAAGGTGAAATAACTCATAAAAGGATGAAAGAGATTTGGGACAAAGGTTACAGCGGCCTGTATCCAACACTGGGTAGCTGTATGAAGGAGTTCGAGCTTTTATATGATATGGAGGATATACCCGGGTGTCTGGTGCCGCTTAGATTTGGGGATGTTCGGCCTGAGATTCCATGGAGTGAGATAACGGGAGCGAAAGAAAGGAGGATTGAGTATAAGCTTAATATTCATCCACCAAAGGGAATAATGAGCCGGTTCATAGTCAAGACCCACTATATGATAGCCAAAACGGATGCGATGCCGAAGGGAGTCTATTGGAATAACGGTGTGTTCCTACGAACCGGGGAAGGTGAATACAGGAGCGAGGCTCTATGTGAGTTTGACGAGGGTGAGAAGACACTGCGGCTTACGGTACGGGCAGCGTTTCCACAGAATATGATTGAGCAGTTAAATGGCTTTGCCAAATCGTTGTTCAGCTTCTTTGATGGATTACAACCAGAGAGGAAGTATGGGTGTGTCAAATTTGAGGAGGAAGAGGAGTTGGAATGCGAAGGGACACACTCGGAGCGGCGAATTTTCTCAGCATTGGTAAAGGACAGAATTCTTGACTGTGAGTATGGATGGCATGATGTTGAACCGAAAAAACTGGTTTATGGATTCAGCAGCTTTGGGAAGCTTATCGTTTCGGCGGAAAAAATGAAAGAAATGGTCAAGGAGGGAGTAAAGCAGATCCAAAGCGACGTAATGAGTTTGCTTGTCAGCGTTGACAAGATCGGGACAAGGGTTGATGAGATCAGGGAACAGGGAAAGAGACTTCCTGCGGAGATTGGACAACAGGTGGAGTTAAATTTGCGCGAGTATCTTAGGCTGCTTGATGAGATGTTAGATAATCGGGACTTTAATTCTGCTCCGGCGGTAATCTCTATTGAGGGTGTTGATGGGAGTAAGTTCAATCCGAAGAACTGGTTCGAGAAGAAATATGTCCTGAGGCCTTTTTGTGAGCGGGAGGGCAGAGTTCATCCGGGAGATTTCGTTGTGCCTTTTAACAAGCCAAGGGAATGGTGGGTCAAAACAGCGCCAAGGTTGTCAATGGCAGTGAAGGTGTTATCAGCCGGAGTTCAGATTGCATGTGCGGGTTTGCCTTTGGGAGTGAAACCTGAAGTTTTTGAGGCTGTTGAGAAGCACGCAGAATTTATGAAGGAATTAGCGGGGCATTTGGAACTCGAAGGGGGAGCCGAATCGGATGTAAGTGAAGAGGCGGGACGGACTGTTGAAAAGATGAAGGGGAAAGACAGGCTTCGGGATTTAAGACAATTGAGCGGTGATGATGAAAAGCGGATTGCACGGATGCAGTTGGCGGAGCTATTTTCGGAGATTGCGCCGAAGAATTACAAGGGGCGTCAGTGGGGGCCGCTAAGGCGGGTAAGGATGCCGGATAATACATACCGGTGGCTTTGTAAAGAACATGCGGAGGAGTATAGGAAGTAAGAGGGGGATTTTTCGATTGATTATCCCTTGGGGATAAATTGATGATTGATTATTATGGAAGATGGGATGACTCAAGGTAAGGAAAGCGAACAAATAAACCCCTGCTTTAATTAGGGCCATTAAGGAAATTAAAGCAGGGGCAAGAACAACTCACTATGGCAGTAGTGAATTTGTCTATATTATATAATTTATTATCATGCCAATCGTCTTTACTGTCCTAAGCTATAAGCCGCTCAGGGCAGCAGGGCGATTGCTGTTTTTTTTATCTGAGCAGCGTCAGCGCCATCTGGGGCATTGTGTTGGCCTGAGCCAGCATCGAGATACCGGCCATTGCAAGAACCTGGTTCCTTGTCATCTCCGCCATTTCGGTGGCAACATCGACGTCAGAAACACGAGATTCTGCAGCCTGGATGTTCTCAGCAGCAATATTAAGCACCGATATCGTACCTTCAAGACGGTTCATCTTATAACCGAACTTGGCGCGAGCGGTATCTTTGGTGGCGATTGCGCTGTCCAGCGTTACCAATGCATTCTTGGCGCTGGCGACATCGGCAATGGTCAGCCCTGTGATATTAAGACCACTCGAGGCACTGGTTATGTTGCTTCCTGTAATACTAATGTTATCGGTCGTAAGTTTGCCGAAGTGGACCGACACGGAAGCGGAGTTGTCGAGCATCTTGATGCCGTTAAAGGTGGTTGCTCCGGCGACGCGGTCGATTTCCTCACGCATTTCTCTGAACTCGTTCTCCATAATCGTTCTCTGGGCAGAAGAGTACGAGCCCGTTGCCGCCTGTTCGGCCAACTGCTGCATACGCACCAAGGCATCATCGATTGTCGCCATAGCACCTTCCATCGTCTGCAGCATACTAATGCCGTCCAGGGCGTTGCGGGCACCCTGATTTATGACGGCGATGTCGGCCCGCATCAATTCGCGAACAGCCAGGCCGGCCGCGTCGTCCTTTGCGCTGTTGATGCGCAGACCTGACGACAGCCTTTCGACTGACCGTGACAGGGCATCGTAGCTCTGGCCCAAGTGCCTTGCGGCGTTAACTGCCATAAGGTTGTTCTTAATTGCTAACATTTTTTTGACTCCTTAAAAAGTACTAAATAAACTTCTCTCGGCCCTGACAAAAGCCCTCGAATATACTCATTCGAACCTGTAATGAGCACGCCCGATAAATCTGCTTTTAAATCCTTTATCGATTAGGAAAGAGAAGACTTAAGGAAAAACCTTGGTATGTAGAAGTATTTTTGCCCTATAATGTAGGAATAAGCTGCCCAAAATAGCCAATGGCTACCCCAAAACGAGCAATATGCCTTCTATCATCCCGAATATTCTCTTTTCAAAGGGCAATTATTGGAATTACGCTGTTTTTCAGTGCAGCATCAAAATCATGAAAAAAACTTGAATTTTTCCGACTAAATTGGTATATTATAGGACATAGACTCGGCGGCATAGCTGAGCAAACATAAATTGGGAATCCCTAATGTACGGGAAATTCCGAATTAACTTCTTTCACAAGATGAATGAAAAGACTGAAATAGTCAGGTTTCAGCTAATCAGATGTATCTTGCAGAGAAAGAAAAAGGAACGAAAGGAGAAAAAATCATGAACAAGAAACATTTTTACGCAATTGTCATTCTTTTGTCATTACTGGCCATTGGGATACAACCAGCTATTGCTGAAGTCCACACTCTTGTTCCCGGCGCTAACACTGAATTCGGAACTTGGAGTGAAAATGATAAATTATTTACATTCCATAGTAGCCCAGACGTTGGAGATTCTATAGAAATAATAAACCAGCTAGATGCTTATCTGATTATTGATGGAGACGGTAACACAATAGACCTAGAAGATAACTCCGGAGGTGGTATTGGTGTTAACGTTTACAATAGTAGTTATATCACCATTATGAATCTGAATGTTACTAATTGTTCGACAGGAATTACGCTGGGAATATCTCTGAACGGTGTTATTTATGGTGTTAATCACATCGACCTTATAGATAACAATGTCTCGAATTGCCAGCATGGAATCTATATGTTTCGGGCTGGCACCTGCATTTCTGAACCAGGAAGAAGTGGTATAACAGGTAACAATATAATATCAAATTGGTGGGGAATCGAGGTTCATTCATGCGTAAGTATCGACATCTACAACAACAACTTCGTCGATAATGATGCGCAAGCCGAGCTTAAGATTGACTCCTCTAATCCCGCTAATCTTGACATTGATTTCGACCTGGATTTACCAACAGGCGGCAACTACTGGAGTGATTATATAGGACTTGATGATGGTACTCCATATCTTGATACCATTCGAGTTGCAGGCGATGGAATAGGCGATACACTTTTACCGCATGCGGGTGTTGATATTTATCCTTTGATGCCTCCGCCTACGCCACAGGATGAGATTGTTGAACTTATCTTTACTGTTGCGGAAATGAACCTACATCAGGGGATTGAAAACAGTCTGGATGCGAAGCTGGATGCGGCATTTAATGCCTTAGATGACATGAACGAGAATAATGATGTGGCTGCTATCAATTCTCTCAATGCATTTATCAACGCTGTTGAGGCTCAGCGGGGTAAGAAGATTACTAATGAACAAGCTGATACCCTAATCGCTGCCGCACAAGCTATTATCGATATGCTATAGGCTGGGTAGTCTGATCTATAAAACAATAAAAGTTGTCATCTAATCTAAAATAAAGGGCTGTGAGTATTCACTTGCAGCCCTTTATTCATTAACTCAGCCAATACCAATACGATACCCAATCTTTCAAAATAAAGACTCTCCCAACCCTTTAAGCCTTTCATTGAGCATTAATAACTTGTCAAATGGCTTTGTTTTAGTTTTACTGATGCCATATTAGCAGAGCGTTAGACACTCTGCATAGACACTGAGAAGATTCCTGGTGAATAAGTACATTGGTAGTTAATAGTTAATTTCCCTGAATAGTGTCACCAGCGACCTGGACGTCGTCTATGTTCCAGCCGGGATAAGTTACTGAATCGTCCGTCGGGCCGATACCCCAGCGGAAATAGACCGTAGGCTGGTTATCTGCGACAGAGGCCGGAACCGCATACTCAACCAACTGCCAGAGACTATCTGAGATATGAGAATAGCCGACTGTCCACAAATCCACCCAGTTGCTGCCGTCATTAGATACCTGAACATCGGCATAATCATAAGGCGATTCGACCCCGAGCCACCGGCGGAAGCTCAGTCTGATGTTCTGGTAACCTTCGCAATTAATGGCGCCGGTAGTAGCATACCGTGCTTCGGCCATATTATTTTCATAGTCGCCGTCGAGGGCATATCCTAAGACGTTCTCGCCCATATACCCGCTGTCCGGGTCGCCGTTCCATGAGCCCTGACCCGTTGGAATTCCCCATGCCCATCCTTCGTCGAGCTGCCATTCGGGGTCCGTATCCATATTAACGTGGTAGATTGCATCCATAACCACTTTAACCGAGTGACTCAGGCTGTTCTGCCGGATACCATCCGTTACGAGGAAGGAGAAGGTATAGCTGTGAAAAGCCTGGTCTGCGGCCGGTTTCCAGAAAACACTCAAAGTATTTGCATCATAATAAGCCCCTTCCGGTAGATTGCCCACAAAGAAGTCAAGGTCGGCATTCATCGGATTAGTAGCGCTCAACTTCAGCTGGAGCCTTTCTCCGGGCCTGATTTCGTCCGGTGCGTCTAAGGCGTTCAGTTGAGGACCCTTCGAGGCCCATCCCGAGTTTTGCGGGTCATGCCTGGCTGAGCCCCAGTCGATCACATCAGGATTGTACGAGCCCGGCAGGTCGATTACGTGGAATTGATAATCATCGCCGTTGACCATCATCTCAATATCACCGTCCTTGTCAAGGTCCTCAAGCACGGCCGATGTAAAATAGTCTGTGGAAAGACCGAACATTGGGAATCCCGGCGTTACCGAGCCGTCCGCTTCCCAGGCCATCATCGGTGCACCGGTTGCGCTCACCACAAGCTCCTTCTGTCCGTCGCCGTCAATATCGCCTATCAAAGGCGGGCTGTACGATGCATCGCCCATCATCGTCTTGGGAAAGCCGGCATCGGACAGTTCATTGCCCTGATGGTCGAAGGCATGGACGAGACTGAATGCAAATCCGTCCGCTTCGACGTAGCTGGTAACATAAACTTCACTTAAACCGTCACCGTCAACGTCTCCCACACTCAGCGCGCCGTCCTCACCTAACAAATCGCCAACACTGGCTTCCCATAGGGTACTGCCGTCGATATGTACCGCCATCACTTTGTCCTCGGTGCAAAAAACAAGCTCGAATTCCCCGTCGCCATCCAGGTCAACGATGGCCGTTCCCTTCTCGCTTCCGCCTTTCCACCTCTTGATTTGCTGGCCCTGGTGGTCCAGGATAAAGGTATAGACACGGCTGATGCCTGGCCCATATCCGCAAAGGGCAATCTCCACGTCACCGTCGCCGTCAAAATCCGCAACGCTCATCGGGCCTTCTGAGGTGTACCGCCGCTGCCATAAGAAGGTACCGTCGGCCTGGATGGCATATAAACCGTCGCTTTCCCTGGATTCCTCGTCAAGAGCAACGATAATTTCGCTGTCGCCGTCGCCGTCGAGGTCTGCAAGAATAGGATTACCGATAATAAAGGCGTACCATTCGCCGAGCGGCAAAGGCCAGTCGCCGTCCACTAATTCACCGGTCTCCACATGCCAGGCATAGACAAGGACACTCCAGTCATCTACTGCTATGATTTCATAGTCACCGTCGCCGTCGATGTCACCCACACCCAGTCCGGAGGCCGAAACATCAAGGAAGCTTGTGCCAGGTTCCTTGGGCCAGTTGGGAAGAGTCGTTCCGTCTTCTTTCCAGATTGTTATTCCTCCTTCCGACCAGTACGAATCGTCACTAAACGATGTTGATGCCTGAACGATTTCGTTTCGACCGTCACCGTCAACGTCGAGGCACAAAGGACTGCCGTAATACCACACGTCCGCTTCTTCGGCATCTTCCGGTATAGGCCAGGGGGGCAGGTTAGGTGCATATTCAAGGCCGAATGTCTTGCGGTCGGTGTGCGTAGCACCGTCCGTATCTACACTAAGACGCAGTTCGAATACACCTGTGCCGGGATTGGCAAAAGAAATATGGACAAGACCATTGGGATCTGGAAGGGTGCTGTTTTCGTCGATCAATTGCCAGTTTTCGTTTCCGTATGATGTGTACTCCAGCCGATAGGAATCCCCATGGACAAAGAGCACCAGAGGGATGTCATTGCCGTCTGCTGCGAATATCTGTTCCTGTCTCGGCTCAGCGATCTCGCCGAGAGGATGCCTCTGGTCCGCCGCCATAAGGGCTTCGTAGGCGTTGACACGCCCTGTGCCGACATAGCCTTGAATCGGATCGATATCTCCGTAATAAACGGGGTCCGTAGTATTTTCCAGAATAGCTCTGACCTCCACGTTTGTCAGTTCCGGCCGATGAGACTTCACCAGCGCTCCTACCGCCCCAACATAGGGAGCCGAAAATGAGGTCCCCGCCGTGGCAATATATTCGCCGTCAAGGTCCGTTGTTACAATGTCCGTACCCGGTGCGGTAATATCCACCCAGGTTCCGAAACTGCTGTGACCGGTCTTGATGTCTTCGCCGTTCGTGGAGGCAACCGCCATAACATTGTAATACGCAGCCGGATAGAGTGGCTCGGATGTGTCGGCGTTGCCGGCACTGGCTGTCAGCAGGATACCCTGAGCAAAAGCATTGTCAATCGCTTCTTTGACAATTGGGTCTCCATCGGGTCCGAACTCATCGGCTCCGAAACTCATATTAAGCACATCGACGCCGTTCGCCGCTGCATAATCAAGGGCTGATGCAACCTCTTTGGAGGTGATGTCAATACTCAACCGCAAGGCCATTATGCTGCACTGCCAGTTGATACCGGCAACACCCTGGCCGTTATTGCCCACTGCGGCAATCACCCCGGCAACATTTGTGCCGTGACCGGCAATGTCCCACCAGTCGTCTTCATCCGGAGTAACCTCGTTGCTGTCATTCTCGAAGTTCCAGCCGTGAATGTCATCGATAAAGCCGTTCTCATCGTCATCAATATCATTATTGGGAATCTCACCACCGTTAATCCAGATATTGTCCTTAAGGTCGGGATGATTAATATCAACACCGGTATCCATAACTGCGTCCACCACATCGCGGCTGCCTGTTGAAATGTCCCATGCATCGGCCATTTGGATTAGTTGATGAGCATACTGGTCGGGAAACTCCGGATCATTTGGAACGGAGCAGGATTTATAAATGTAGTTTGGCTGGGCGTATTCCACCTCCGAATCCTTGTTGAGCCGGGCACAGATGCCCTGGACTTTTTCGGCGGTTTTCAAAAGGTAGAACCGTGACGATTTGCCGCTTGTCGAACGCGTCTTTGGTTTTGCTGCTGATGCGAGACTAATTTGGCCCCGTGTCTGACTTCCCGGCTGCTCATGGGTGCCCTTGAAAACTGGGCCTTCTTCATATACTCCATATTCGGCTTCAAGGCGACGGAGGATGGTTTTGTCTCTAATCTCTGTTGAAGAGCCGGATTGCGATAAAAGAGATATTCCGCTTGATTGGTCATCCTTGAGCTTGACTATGACCTCGCCCTGTACGTAATTTTGTTTGGCACGAGCCCGCTGCTCCTTATTCTTAGCTATAGATGCTGCGGGATTCTTTTCTCTCGAAGACAGTTCCGCTCTCAATATTCCCGGGGCCATAAACTGCACGGCTGCCCCCAAAATCAACAATCCTGCTTTCACTATCAAACGGCTCTGGTTTGTGTTATTTGTGCTCATTATCTCCGTCCTTTCACATGCGGTCTCTTTTTGTCCTCTCAGATACCGGTGCCTCGCCGCTTATCCGGAGTCGGACAACGTATTCGCTGTTTTAAGGCTTGCTTTCCAGGCAATTTCCTCAGGTTGCTCTCGAAGCAGTAAAAGGCAGGTTTATGACTCGGGGTAACATATCTCCCCTCCTTCAGATACCTATCTAATCGCACGAGAACTGTCACTATTATACTAATAATAGGGATTAACAAAGTCAACAAAAAAATGCAGTATATGGAGGTGATTTACAACGCCGGCCAGAGCTGGCCAGATTATATAATTATACCCCCTGTACTATCCTTGGAAGACTAATAAACACCATATACCTCTAATCCCGTCGATTTGTGATTGACCAGGATACGAATGTTGACGACCATCATCGGCCTGGCTAAAGAAAGTTTGAAAATCCCGTCCTGGTAAAGTTTGACCCTTCCGTTTTTATTGAATACTTCTTTACGTGTTCCCGCAGGCGTCAGATACGTAACCTCGATATCATTGATTCTAATATACGATGTCTTACTACCCGTCCTCTTCAACTGTATCTCTCTTATGGGTCTTGGAGAGGGATTACTGCACAGTGTTTCGAGCCAGGTATTGTCCCCTCCGGGCGTTGTGCCTAACAGCACCTCTGATGGGCCGCGATTCTCTACGGCCGGATGGCGCATCCTTCTCGGAAAACGCGGCGCCCCGTCGGGATAATATGGAATCCCGGTGATTTCCAGCCCCGTCGATTCGTGGTTGATTTTAATCCGGATCCGCTTTATCCGCATCGGTCTTGGCAGGGCTAATTTGAACACACCGTCACTATACAGCTTGACCCTGCCGTCTTTGTTGAAGGTCTCCCGCCCCCATCCCTCCGGCGTACTGTAAGTTATTTCGATGTCATTAATTCTCAGGTAGCTCGCCCTTTGTCCGGTCCTTCTTATTCGTATTTCCTTCAAAGGCCCGTCATAACGAGTGCTGCACAGCGCTTCCAGCCATGTGCTGTCACCGCCTGGCGTACTGCCCAGCATCATTTCTCCCGGATAGGGGCTTTCGGCAAAGACCATCACCGCCTCGTATTCACTAATCAGTTCTTTCATCTCGCCGAGAATCTCATCCACTTCTGTGCGGTTGTAAACCGGCCCGCTTGTTGCATCCCTCAACTCTTCTGCGTTAAGGACAATCTCCTCGGCCAGCCCCTGGATTCTGCCTGAATATCCGTTCGCTATCGCCCATATTGTCCCGGTAGAGCTTCCAAGCACCAGCAGAACAAAAACTGCTCTTTTCAATTCCCGCCTTATTTGGTTTGTTTGTCTTTTGCACATATTCTTATGCCTCCTTTCTATATATAAAAGGCACTAATCCCGCCGTTCGTAACAAAAAAAATCATACCCCTCCGGCCAGCCTTTGTCAATCTCCCCATACCGAACTTCAATTGGTCTTTAGCCAAAAACAGGCTCAAAATATCGATCTCAAGATGTCTGAAATGCTGTTATCCTCAGTAAAAGGCCTGTATTTTGCTAAAACTGGCTTTTTTCTAAAGTCTCTGGTTTCATTGCCGATAATCTATTTGGAAACATGTCTTCTATAATTGTCAGGGGCAGTTTATGAAAATCGATGGAATAAGCATATAGGCTAAGCCGTTTATTAAACCCAAAACGCCGGAACCGATCGAACCAGAAGTTGAACAAACAACTCAGGAGCCGCCGGAACCCGCGCAAATTGAAGAATCTTCATCAACTGAGCCTCAATCGGAACTTCAGGAAAATGATACTGAAAAGGGCGTATTACGTAATCTTCTGGAAGGCCATTACAAGGGCGTCGCAGATGTTCGACTTAGGATAAACTTTTTTGAAGAGGTGGCTGCAATCGAGGCCGCAAAAGTCCAGACCGTTGCCGCTGAAAAAGTGGGCGGCGTTCTGGAATCCGTCGGTGATGTTGTTACGGATTTCGTCGAAGGTGATAACGGGCTGACCCCGGAGCAGATTACAACCGTTTCGGAATTCTATAAAACATTTGTGCAGGCCGCAGGCGAATCTCAAAATGATCCGGCTGCTGATTTAATCACCGCTTTTGATGATTTTGTCGTAGCTCTGCGGGATTTATTTACTCCCCCGGAACAAATGCAGGAGGAAACTATTATACCTAAGACCGAAGACGGCGGCACAACCGAAGGCAGTAGTACAACTGAGCTGCCCTGGAAAACGTTTCTTGATAATTTGCAGTCTGCTTTTACCGCTGCCTCGGACGAGCTTACTAAGGCGGTTACCGACCTTACAATCCTTCCCGAATTATCCGAGCCGAACGGAAACGGTGTTGCCTACGAAAAGTTCCTCGCCATCTACAATGATCTACGCGGCCTAAACACTCCCGCTACCGAACAGCCTGTTAACGAACCGGTTGATGTGATTGTATAGTAATAAAAGAAATTCGTCACTAAAGAACAACTAAGCTAAAAAAGCCCTGAGGAAAGCCGCAGGGCTTTTTGATTTAAGAACAACTAAACTTGTTCTGAGCTCGGTCGAACGCACCACCAATCCTGGGCTAAAGGCCTTCATTAATCTTGTTTATCCTTTGTCTTCTTTCTTCTATGTCTTTTCCTGACAATTAAACCGGTCGGAATACCGAAAAAGCACAAACCCAGACCTGTAACGCCGGCCTTGACCTTCATGGGAATAAAAGGAAGAATATCGGTTAGAGTAATTTCCGTATAACCTTCGGGTATTCCGGTATCGAACTGCTCCTTATCAAGATCGATATTGTAGTCTTGTAAAACAACGACATCATGCAGGGTAAATTTGTTAAAAGCTGTAAGCAGGCATTTTCCTATCGAAACATCTGTTTCCATCCGCACCGGTATAAGCTCTTCTACGCCAACCCAGATTTTGCACGTGCTTTTCTGAATATTGAAGATGGACTCAGGGAATGCTTCTTTGTTGATTTCGGTGTTTTCAGATGCGAATCCTTCCACTTCAATCCCATTAATTTCGCTGAATCCCAGCTTTTCATAATCAGTCTGAGTAAGAAGCTCGATGATTCCTTTAGGATCTAACTTCTCCATATATTCGAGTTGTTTATCACTGCAAGGAAACTTCAGATATTTCTTCCAGGCATGCATTGAAATACGGGCCTCTTTCTCAGGCAGATTGAAGGTTATGCTATATACTAATGTGTCTTCGATATATCCCTTTTCAATTAAACCATATTTTTGGGATATGTACCTGACAATATCAAATTCGAATGTAATATTGGGATCGTTCACACATGAGAATGCTTTATGGCCTTTAAAAATCATAGTATCGACTTGTGCTATTTTTTCCTGCACGTCTGCCAGTGCAACTCCGCCATTTCCCGGCGCACCGAAAGGACCAAACAGAACCAATGCTGCTGCAAGAGCGACTACCGCCGCTGCTGAATATCTTGTAACTTTACTTTCCATGATAATTCTCCAGATATTGTAATGTGGTTTAAATTTGAAATTCGCATACGATGTTTTAGGTGATTTATTGAGTATATACTTGTCCTTCCATTTCTCTGCATCGAATTTTACTCTGCCGAAATCTGTCGCCCGGGAAATGGTCTCATCAAGCCACTTTTCATCTTTTTGCTCTTTCATAGCTTCACCTCCACAGAGCCTTTGGGAAGCAGCTTTTTGGCTATGAGCTTTTTGGCCCTTCTAAGTCTGCCGTTCACGGCTTCTTGAGAAATTCCAAGTATGTCTGATATCTGTTGATAGCTCATTTTGTCATAATACCTCAGATAAATCACTTCTCGTATCTTAACCGGCAGCTCCGAAATAATCCTTCTCACTACTTCAACGTTCTTGTCTTCTTTATCCTCGTCTTTTGATACGGAATCATAGTTTTCGATTGGAAAAAGCTTGTTCCGTCTTCTTGCCTTTGCCATATCGCTGGCAATATTGCGGCTGATTTTTGCCAACCACCGGCCGAAATGGTTTGCATTCTTCAGCTTTGAAATATCGCGAAAGGCAACGAAAAACGCTTCCTGGGCCGCATCTTCTGCAAGGCTGCGGTCGGCTAACTGAGAGTGTGCAATCGCAACCATAGCTGAGTAATACCGCTCACACAACCTGCCGAAGCTATCGGCGTCGCCATTCGAAGCAGCCTGAACCAGGTTTTGTTCTGTGTTGTCTTTCACGTCTCTATTATATATGTCTTTCTAAAACCTCTGTTTCGGGCGCAAAAAATCTCGCCAAAACTGGTTTTCTTTTGGCAAACATAATTCTCCTTAGAAAATAACTTATCTTACTTGAAGGGATTTATCTTAGGAAATAAAAAAGCCCATCCTGAGTGTAGTCTGAACTGAGATTTTCGAAGTGTTTAATGAAAAGAATCTATTTAAAAAAATGTTATTATCACATAACTGTTACATTATGCTCTCAGACCATATATCCTTTTGGGATTCTCCTCCCATATCGCCTTTTGCTCATTGTCTGAAAGCTGTGCAATGAAATCTGCGGCTATGCTTACAACGCTGTCGTATTCTCCGGCCAGCGTACAGACCGGCCAGTCCGAACCTATGGTCAGCCTTTTAGATCCGAAAGCCTCAAGCACCACCTCCATGTAGGGTCTGAAATCCTCCGCCCTCCAGTTGTGCCAGTCGGCCTCTGTTACCATGCCTGAAATCTTGCAGGATACGTTCTCAAATGACGCTAACTTCTTGATATCGCTCTCCCACGGTGACATTTGTTTATCTTTGATATTGGGCTTGGCTATGTGGTCCAGTATGAACACCTGCTCTGGAAATCTCTTTACAAGCTCGATGCTTGCCGCCAGTTGATGGGGGAAGATCAGAATATCATACACAAGGTCATAGGCCTTCAGCTTGCCGATACCCCGCATAAAATCCTCCCTGAGGACAAACTTCTCATCCGGCTCATCCTGCACCACATGACGGACGCCGACCAACTTTTTTCTGTCCTTGAACTGCTCCAATTGGGCCTCTACAGCAGGGCTTCTCAGGTCAACCCAGCCGACAACGCCGCGAATAAAGTCATATTCTTCGGCCATGGCTAATAGCGCTTCTGTTTCTTCAAGTACCTGGCGCGCCTGTACAGCGATGGTCCCATCAATGCCATTATCTTTGAGAAGGGGACCGAGATCCGCAGGGAGCCTATCCTGAGCGAGTACTTCCATACCCTCTCCTATCCACGGGTATTCCTCTTTACTATACTTCCAGAAATGCTGATGGGTGTCGATCTTCATTCTTCTTCCTAATATTCTCCCTTCCCTTCAGGATGCTTGATAAAGCCCATGGTCAGCAGAAGGTTGGCCCAGTTGCGCTGGTCCCCGGTCGCTATCATTAGTGCCGTGTCAGGCTCCCGGGCTTTGTCGTAAAACTCAAACCGCTGCAGTTTGGTCAATTCATTGTCGGGCAGCAATTTCTTGAATTCGGCAAAGATGGGCTGGTCGCTTTCATCAGGGGGAACCATGACAAAGGCCTCTTCAATGGGTATGATACTGGTCAGCGCCTCAAGTACATTGGTCACCCTGAGCATGTCCGGCATCAGGTTGAGCCATACTTTCTTGGCCGAGGCAGGGCTTCCTGTTATATGGGGATAACCACCATCGGATATCAGTACGCGGGATCCGTGCCCCATTTTCCCTACAGCTTCCAATATTTCAGGATGAATGCATTTTAACAATAACATGATGGTTTCCTTCCATTAATTTAGATGTTTGTATTTGTGGATATTCTTCTATAGGCTGTTTAAATCGCTAAGCAACTGAAAAACACTCCTTGAACGCTCGCATGGTCTGCTCGGCCGCAGCGTCAGGGTCTGGCCAGGGAAGGGCTTCGGCTGAAGCATATCCCGTATACCCGATGTCCGTCAGGGCCCGGGCGATGTCCTTCATATCTGTATGTCCCATGCCGACCGGCCGGCGATTGCTGTCTGCAAAGTGAAGATGACCAATATGCCTGGCATTCTCCCGTATAGCGCCTGCGATGGACTCTTCTTCGATATTCATGTGAAACAGGTCCGCCAGCAACACCACGTTTCCGCTGTCAAGCGTCTCCAAA
The DNA here is from genome assembly GCA_014384025.1 of Planctomycetota bacterium. GTDB lineage: Bacteria > Planctomycetota > Phycisphaerae > Sedimentisphaerales > Anaerobacaceae > NIOZ-UU13. Next base: position 16,763 of record JACNGQ010000114.1, read on the forward strand.
AAGTCGGCGGCCATACCGAGCTGATTGAACATATTCGTCTCATAACGGTTCAGGGGTTCGTAGATGAGTCTTACTCCCTGCTCCTGGGCTCGACGGCCCAGCTCGTTCAGTCCTTCAGCAAGCCAGGCGACAGCTTGCTTCCGTTCGATTCCCGATTCCACGTTTCCCTGCATGGAGCCTATAATTGCCGGCGCACCGAACCTGGCCCCGAATGTAACCATCTCGCTGATAAATGCAACCGCCTTCTGTCTGATGTGCTTGTCCGGATTTGTCAGTGTCAAGCCGTGAAGAACCTTGCCTGCCCCGGTTCCTACGGCAGCAATCTTAATCTTGTTCGCATCGCAAAGCTGTTCCAACTGTTCAGGGTCCACAGCATCAGCCGAAGCAGTAAAAAGCTCCACAGCATCAAAACTTAATTTCGCTGCCTTGGGAATGCTGATATCAGGTCCATCCCAGTATATCCAGGGTCCTGTTTTAATTTCAGGAACCAACGCAATCGTCGCGCATGATTTTATCATCGTTAGAACACCTTATTATTAAGCTTCTGTATCCACTAATATCTTGGTGATTGGTCCGGGATTTTCCGACCATTCGGCAAGTGCCCTGCCGGCCTCGTCCAGGGTTACGACCCGGCTGATGACATCATCCACCGGGAATTTGCCCTTCTCGAGGTATGCGATGGCCGCCGGAAAATCTACGTCCTTCTCGCAGTTCCTCGAACCGTAGATTTCAATCTCTTTCCTGACGAACATCCCTGTTTCATATTCTACGGGCTTCTTTGCATAGCCGATGTACACTACCCTTCCGGTATAGGCCACTTCATCCACTGCCGCCCGGTAAGTCTGCGCATTACCCACGGCTTCAATTATCACATCCGGCCCTTCTCCTTTGGTTATTTCACTGAGGGCCTCGTGCAGGTCTGCCTTCTTTGTGTTAATCGTGTGTGCGACCCCCGCTTTGTGTGCAATTTCCATCTTGGAATCGTCGATATCAACAGCAATTACCTCTGCTTCTTGTGAGACAGATGCCGCTACTGCTCCCATTCCCACAATGCCGCATCCTATCACCGCCACCTTCTCTCCGGCACAAATCCTTGCGCGGTTGACCGCATGGAAACCAACGGTCAGAGGTTCCACGAGTGCAAGTTCCCGCAGAGACAACTGTTCCGATGAAAACAGAACCTGCCAGGGAACAGTGATATATTTCGTCATGGCGCCGGGACGCCTCACACCCATAGTCTTGTTATCCTGGCAGGCATTGGGGCGTCCCTTTTTACAGGATGTGCATGTCCCGCAGTTCAGATAGGGATATACCGTCACTTTCATGCCTGCTCTAAAGGAATCCGGAACACCGGCCCCCGTCTCCTCAATTACAGCCCCGACTTCATGACCCAGAACGACGGGATATTCCTGCAGTTCGAAAAGTCCCCGAAAGCCGTTCAGGTCTCCACCACAAAAACCGACCCTTCCTACCTTCAAAATGACCTCACCGTCCTTGGCAGCCGGACGGTCAATTTCTCGAATTTCAGTTTTCCCGGGTTCGGTTAAGAATAGAGCTTTCATACGCTCCTTTCACTATCTGGCTTGGGAATATTGTTGTCAGGCCTGCCTTCGAACCACATCCTGTTCTTCACGGGATTGCAGATTTCCATAACTTTTTCCAGTAATCCATCCGGAATCTTGAAATCCAGGACCTTGATGTTTCTCTCGATATTCTTGAATTTGGACATACCCACAATAGTGGTGGCAATATCCGGATGGTCAATGGCATACCGGTTTGCCACATCACCGACGTTGACTCCGTATTCTTCGCACAGAGCAATAAGTTGCGGCTGAACATCCTTGACTTCCTGGGGTGAACGGTGCCATTCGGGAATTGGCGAATCGGAAAGAATGCGTTGCAGCAGCGGTGAAGCGTTTATAAGACCAAATCCCTTTTCTTTGGACATGGGAACCAGCTCGTCATTGATTTCATCTTCCAGCAGATTGTAATGGGCCCAGGACAGTACCGTATCCACTTCAACCTCGCGCGCTATGGCCGCAAGGTATCGCACCGGAAGGCCTGTAATACCGAAAAATCTGGCTTTCCCCTGTTCCTTTACTTTCAGGGCAGCGGGAACGGCCTCATTGAGCACCTGTTCCCTGTCCACGAATTCTATATCATGCAGTTGATAGACATCCACATAGTCAGTCTGCAAACGCTGAAGGGATTCATCGATACTGGTTAGGATCCCATTGTAGCTGAAATCGAACTTGTCCACATCATATCGCCCGCATTTAGTGGCCAGGAAAACCTTATCTCTCTTGCCCTTTAATGCCACGCCCAGACGTTTCTCCGCCAGAGTTACGCCGTACATGGGGGCTACGTCAAAGTAGTTGATGCCATGATCGATGGCATAATGGACCGCACGGATTCCCTCTTCAGGATCAGCCGGATCGAACACGCCACCCAATGGCGAAGCGCCGTAGCTCAGAATCGAAACCTTCATGCCTGTTTTGCCCAATGTTCGGTATTCCACTTTCTTATGCTCCTCTTAAGTAACCTCAAATTTCCCAGATATCCTTGCCCGGCGACACCTCCGGACGACATTTTTGACATTATACAGCACCTCCTTATTGCGCCTACTTTTTTTACGGTTTTTTCGGCCCTGACGGTACTACTAGTCTTTAGTGCTCCTTGTACTACGCGGTCTTTTATAGTGGGAATTCCAAGAGTTCTGGATTTTCCATTGCTCTTCGGAATTTCCTTTTTCTGATTTCGGGTAGGACGGTATGTGAGGTTGACAAGCTCTTGGCGAATCTGCTGTAGAAATCCCTCCAAGCCAGCTTGCTCAATAGCTTCAAATGTGACACCGTCAATTCCAGGTGCCCCATTATTCTGTTTGGCTACTTTGTATGCCCTTTGAAGAGTTTCCATCTTACAGACATGGACATAGAGTTCCCAGAAGCGCCAGGCCGATTCAGCCTTCGCCTTGATGTATATTCCCCGTCTCAGGTCCTGCAAACTTATGGCCGATTTTATCATGTCGACCTTGCCTCCCTTTTTGTCAGAGAAATTACATATAGTAGGGTCCCTTTGCTCGGCGAGCGTTACCTCGCTTCATAGCTCCTACGTTCACGCATGTTACGGCCCGGTGACTCGCTCACCATCCCTTACGATGGCTTTGTCAATGGGCTTCAGGTCATTCGATTTCTCTCCTTCCTGCCATCCAAGCTACGGGGTCTCTGGCTTCTGCCCCGGAAAGACT
>JACNGQ010000112.1 GCA_014384025.1 Planctomycetota bacterium
GGCTGATAGGTGTCAGTTGCGAGGGCTCAGCACCAACATCACAATCAGACCTCGGAGACGCACCGGACAGCACCAACAATTTCGGGCGTAATATGACCGCATATCCCAAGGGAGGTCCTTCGGGAGTCAAGGCCCATTATCCGACCGTCTATAACGACGGCAGAACCACAGGTCCTTTCGGTCCGATTCACCTGAATGCTCAGAGAGTGGTGGCCCATTTGGGTAAGATTATTACCAGTGAAAACGAAGCCGACACAGGCCCGGACCAAGATACAGTCAACAACATTAAACCCACAACCAACACATCTGACAACGACAAGGGCGACAACGGTATTATCTTCCCGGTCAATATGCCAAAATGCCGCTGGACTACGCTTGACTATATCGTCAACGTTGTCAATCCTGGCACGAACCTCTGGGTGAATGTCTGGTGCGACTGGAACCGCGACGGCGACTGGGATGATGACAGCAACAACAATACGGCCCTTGCCTGTTCCGGAGGGATTGTATCCGAGTGGGCAGTACAGAATCAGTATCTTATCAATCTGCCGGCCGGGTTAAACCAAATCACAACACCGGCGTTCCTGTCATGGCATCCGGATGCAGGTACCAAGCAAATATGGATGAGGATTACTCTTTCCCCGAAGCCCTGGACGGTCGGCAGTGCTCCCGGCGTCAGAGGTAATGCTGGTTCCGGACCACGGGACGGCCACGAATTCGGCGAGACGGAAGATTACTACTTCATCCCGGATTCGAGCTTCTCGATATGTGAAGATTACAACGGTGACGGGATAATCAACATCCAGGATTTGGCGGCTTTTACAACCGACTGGCTTGAGAACTGTCCGTAGTAAGTTTGCCGGATATTTGATGTAAGCAAAAAGGCTGTGAGTGATAACCATTCACAGCCTTTCTTATTTGTTCTTATACAGAAAGTAAGGGACTCAAAGCTCATCGGCTTATTTGATTTCTTTCGCAACGTCTTTGGCAAAGTATGTTATAAGGATGTCTGCGCCCGCGCGTTTTATTGAGGTGAGCAGCTCCAGCATTGTTGCCTTTCCATCCAGCAGACCTGCGGCGGCGGAATTCTTTACCATCATATATTCGCCGGAGACGTTATAAGCGGCAAGCGGACAATCGAAACGCTGTTTTGCCGCGGCTATTATATCGAGGTAAGCAAGGGCAGGCTTTACCATTACGATATCAGCACCTTCTTCTATATCGAGAGCAATCTCTGCCATGGCCTGTTCGGTACCGGAGGCGGGGTCCATCTGATAGGTCCTGCGGTCGCCAAAGGCCGGGGCGGATTCAGCGGCGTCCCTGAAAGGGCCGTAGAAGGCAGAGGCGTATTTGGCAGCGTATGACATAATCGTAACATCCTTGAAATTATTTTCTTCGAGGGCCTCACGGATGGAGCTTATCCGGCCATCCATCATATCCGAAGGTGCAACTATATCGGCGCCGGCCTGAGCATGTGAGAGGGCCATTTTTGCCAGGAGCTCGCAGGTCGGGTCGTTATCGACTTTGTTGTTTTTTATGACGCCGCAATGGCCATGACTGGTATATTCACAAAGGCAAACATCGGTAACAACCAAAAGCTCCGGGGCGGCCTTTTTGATTTCTCTGATAGCCTGCTGGACAACACCGTCTTCTGCCCATGCTTGTGAGCCGATATCATCTTTCTTGTCGGGCAGGCCGAAAAGCAGCACAGCAGGTATGCCCAGAGAGGCAACTTCAACGGCTTCGGCGGCAATGGTATCCGGCGAAAAATGAAAACAATCATCCATTGACTTAATCGGCTCTTTGATGCCACTACCATCCCGTACAAATAACGGATACACCAGGTCATCGACACTCAAAGTAGTCTTTTGTACGAGTCTTCGCATTGCACTACTGCTGCGCAGCCTTCGCATTCTGATTTTCGGAAAGCCCATAATTTACTCCTTCGCAGAAATTCGAAATTCAAATTTCCAAATGACGAAAACGAAATATTTATTATTCATATGTCTGTTCAATCGCATCAACCAATCCATCAAGGGTATGCTCTGCGGCCGTTATATCAACACTTACACCGAGGGTTTTCAAGCTTTCGGAAGTTACAGGCCCAATCGATGCGATTTTGACGTTAGCCGAATTTACCATATCTCCGGGGATTTGTTCGAAAAAAGAATTTACCGAAGAGGGGCTTGCAAAGGTCAACCAGTCAATCCGGCCTTTGTTGATTTCTTCAATAAGCCAATCGCTTTTGCTTTTCTCGTGCTCGGCTGTATAAACGGCAACATCCTGAACTATGGCACCGGCCTCTTGCAATAGCTCGGCAAGCTCTTTGGAGGCAATCTTTGAACGTAACAGTAAGACCTTTTTGCCCTTTAAGTTTGTATGGGCGATTAATTGCCTGCCGAGCTCTTTGCTGGTAAAAACACCAGGTACAAAGTCCGCTTTTATCCCGAACTCACTTAACTTAGCCGCAGTTTTGCCGCCTATCGCGGCAATTTTGGTTGAGCCGAAAATCCTGGCGTCTTTATTCAGACTCTGCAGGGCTTCAAAAAATACAGCCACGCCATTGCCACTGGTAAAGATTATCCAGTCGTTCTCGGTGATTTTTGCAAGCGTGTGTAAAAATTCATTTTTCTGCGTCAAGGATTTGATTTTTATCGTTGGGAATTTCTTAGGGCTGCCGCCGCGACGAATAATCTTATCTGCAAAATCAATATTGCCGGGGACGTCCCGTGTTACAACGATATTTCTGCCAAACAGCGGCTGCTGCATAAACCAGTTAAGCTGTGTGTCAGTCGCAGCGGCGGCGCCGATGACTACGATAGCGGGCGGTTTAATTCCTGCCTGTTTGCATTTTCGGCTTACATCGGAAATCGAGGCTTTTGCAACTGCCTGTGTGGGGAAAGTAGCATTAGCAATTATAGCCACCGGAGTATCGGCGTTCATGCCATTTTCCATTAACTGAGCGGAAATATAATCCAGATTGCCAATTCCCATATAAAAAACTATGGTACCGTTGAGTTTGGCGAGCAGGGGCCAGTCGATATTGGTCTTTTGCCTGTCCGGGGCCTCGTGACCTGTTACAAAAATCACCTGTGAACTGTACTCCTTATCGGTCAGCATGATACCGGCATAGGCCGCAATGGCGATGCCGGAGGATATGCCCGGTACGATTTCAAAACCGATACCGTGTTCAATAAGAACGGCCAGCTCTTCGTGACATCTGCCGAAGATGCAGGGGTCGCCGCCTTTTAAGCGTACGACAGTTTGACCTGCCAGAGCCTGTTCGAGCATCAGCTTGTTGATTTCTTTCTGCGTAACCGAGACTCCGCAAGCTCTTTTGGGCACGTGGAGAATCTCGGCGCCGGCGGGGGCAAACCTCAGCAAGGCAGGGTTGGCTAATTTATCGTATATAATACAGTCGGCGGCTTTGAGGGCTTCTGCGCCGCGAACGGTAATCAAATCAGCCCTGCCCGGGCCGGCTCCAACAAGATATACAAAACCTTTTTTCATAGTATACAGTCGTTAGTTTATAGTTTGTTGTTAAGATACCAAATTTATGCGGAGAATGCCATTGATTTTGACAATCACAGATTACAGCAAACTACAAATATTTCGAATTGATTATTTACAATAACAGAATTGTTCATATCCGAAGACAACATAAGTGTGTAAATAGTATAAGAATCTCTAAACGTTGTTCGGCAAAACAGCTATACTATGGATTCGGTGTAAACAACAAGTAAATTACAAAAGAAAAGCTATGAATAATTTCATTGTGACAATTATCGGTTTGTCGGGAAATTGTATTTTAGCAGGATTTTACAGCTAAACCATGACAAGTAAGTAAGACTGTGGTATGTTATAGAGGCTGTTTTACGCTAATTTCATTCTGATAAAAATAAGTTAAATACGAATTTCATGAAAAGTGTCAGGAAAAAGATAGATTGGGAAGCTCTTTCTGATGAGGAACTGCTGCAAATAAAAATCCGCGATTTCAATTTATCTATTCATGAATCTCCGTTAGAACCTCTCATAGAGAACCTCTACAAGGAACTGGATGCAAAGGGCATAATGTTTCATCCGCCTTGTTATCTTGCAGACGAATGGCTGTGCCCCGACGGGGAGCCGATAATTGGAATACCTTTTTGCCTTGCTCACCCAAGACTCAAGCATATCGAACAAAAAATGATGCTCGAAGTCGAAGGAGGTACCGACGCATCGTGCATGAGACTCCTTCGGCACGAAGCAGGGCATTCTTTAAATTATGCATACAAGCTCTATAAGAAGACCCGCTGGAGGGAACTGTTCGGGCCTTTTACGAGCAAATATTCGACTTCATATTACTCTCAACCCTACTCCAAACGCTTTGTCATACACCTTGAGAATAATTATGCTCAGTCACATCCGGACGAAGATTTTGCAGAAACTTTCGCAGTTTGGCTGACGCCGAACTTCTGCTGGGAGAGAAAATACAGCGGCTGGCCGGCAATAAAAAAATTGAGATATGTTGACAATGTAATGAAAAAAATCTCCAATGAAGCTCCAAAAATAGTATGCCAACAAAAACCTCCCTGGTCAGCCTCACGAATGACCTCCACCTTAGAAGCTTACTACGAAAGAAAACGCAAGGTTCTCGGAGAGGAATTTATGGGATTTTATGATGCCCATCTGATAAAATTGTTTTCACGACAACACGATACCCCATCAAGTGAGAAGGCTTCGAGGATTTTGAGACTGCACCGGCGAGCACTATTAAACCATATTACAAAGTGGACATGGCACAGAAAATATGACGTTTACGAGCTGATTAACAAGCTAATTAGTCGTTGCGAGGCATTGGAGCTATATGGTAAAGAAGAGGACATAATAGGCGCCGCAACTTTAATCACAGCAATTGCCGGTAATAAGCTCCGTACTCCCAAGAGTAACTTACGTTAATGAAGAAAAAATTAAATATTACGGTTCTTGTTGATATAGCGGAGATTCCTCCGGAAGACCCGAATTTCTTAGCCGTGAGAGACCAAAAGAGTACAGAATACCATGTTATAGGAGCATTGCGCAACCTGGGTCATAATGTTTCTGTGCTGGGATCTATGGGAAACATTGAAGAGGCCATTGTACAGCTTAAGGAACTGGAACCTGATTTGATTTTCAACCTTACAGAGCATTTAGGCGGAGACCGCAAATTTGATAAAAATATCGCGGCACTCCTTGAAATGCTTGAAATGCCATTTACAGGAGCCGGCTCAACGGGCCTTTTGTTGAGCAGGGATAAAAGCTTATGTAAGCAGCTTCTGAGTCTGCACAGAATTCGTGTTCCCAGGTTTGTCTTATTACCTCAAAACAAGACTATTAGGCTTCCCAAGATGCTTCATTTCCCGTTAGTGGTGAAACCTGCATTTGAGGACAGCTCGGAAGGTATTTCCAACGCATCCATTGTATGGAAAGAGGACACACTTAAAGAACGGGCAACATTTGTACACGAAAGATGGAAGCAGGCCGCTATTGCAGAAGAATATATCGAAGGACAAGAACTTTATGTCAGTGTTCTTGGAAATAAGAGGCTTTGTGTTTTACCGATTCGCGAATGTTTTTTTAATATCGAAGACAATAAGGGGCCTTGCTTAGCCACTTACAGAGTAAAATGGAACGCGAAATATAGAGAGAAATGGGATATTAAATTTGGATTCGCCGAGCTTGAAACACCTTTAATCAAGAAAATCGAACATATCTGTAAGAAAGTTTACAAGGTGCTGCAGCTTCGGGATTATGGAAGGATAGACATCAGGCTCACTTCGGACAAAAAAATATATATACTCGAAGCCAATTCCAATCCGGACCTTGCTTACGGAGAAGAAGTTGCTGAGTCTGCGGATAAGTGCGGTATTTCGTATGAGAACCTTATAAAGCGAATTGTAAATATAGCATTAAGGCGATTTGCTGTAAAAAAAACTTCTCGGAGCATTCCTGCCCCGGACAGCAGCCCTGAACCGACTCCGGATATTCCCTGAGCTGCAATTGAGAAGTGTTTGGCCAGGTAAAAATAAGCCAGACTCAAAAGTTTATGGTCAATTCGACTTTAAGGATGAAGAGCCGTAAACTGAGAATAAAACGGAAAATCAACAGTTTTAAATCTTACACTCGTTAAGGAGATTATAGGATGAGGTTACGACAAATCATAATTACATTATTGATTTCTATGCTGTTACTTATCGTCGGGTGTTCACAAACGGTCAAAGAGGACTCAGCATTGATAGCGGAAAATGGGGTAGCGAAAGCTGTTATCGTTATTGCCGAGGACGCAAGCGAGCCCGAACAGCACGCCGCAACAGAATTAGCCGAGTTTTTGGAGCAGATAACAGGTGCGGAATTTGAAGTAGTTAGCCCCCCTGCCGCCGATAGTCCCCGCCTTCTGGTTGGAGCCGAAGCGGCCAAACTGGCCGAACCTGATTTCTCTACTGAGGGACTTGGCACGGACGGCATAGTAATCCGTAGAGTGGGCGATGACCTTATTTTAGCGGGCGGTCATCCGCGCGGGACATTGTACGCCGTTTACACCTTTCTCGAAGACGAACTCGGCTGCAGGTGGTGGTCATCGAGTGAAAGCACGATACCAAATAAGCCTACGCTCGAAGTTGGTAATCTCGATGTCCGTTATGTACCGGTTCTGGAATATCGCGAGCCTTACTGGTTCGACGCGTTCGACAGTGACTGGGCTGTGCGCAACAAGAGCAATGGAAACCGTCCTAAGCTGGATGAAAAACGCGGCGGCAATCATACCTACCAGGGCTTCGTGCATACGTTTTATCCATTAATTCCGCCCAAAACATATTTCAAAGAACATCCCGAATGGTTCAGCGAAATCAAGGGCAAACGTACTTATGAGCGTGCTCAACTTTGCCTGACCAATGAAGAAATGCGTAAAGAGCTGGTAAAAAATCTCAAGGCAAATCTGCGAAATAATCCGGCCGCCACTATCGCATCGGTTTCACAGAATGACTGGCACGGCAACTGTCAATGTGCTAAATGCGCCGCTGTCGAAAAAGAAGAAGAAAGTCCGGCGGGGCTGATGCTGCGATTCGTCAATTCCGTGGCTGATGATATTAAAGAGGAATTTCCGAATGTTGCCATAAGCACGCTGGCTTATCAATATACCCGCAAGCCGCCCAAATATGTCAAGCCGCGGGAGAATGTTATTGTGCGTCTGTGCAGTATTGAGTGCTCGTTCAGCAAACCGCTGGCCGACGAACGCAACCAAAATTTCCGCGATGATATCGTCGGCTGGTCGAAGATAAGCAACCGGCTTTACATCTGGGACTATACGACGAACTTCCGTCACCATATAATGCCGCATCCGAACCTGAGGGTCTTGGGGCCGAATGTAAAGTTCTTTGCCGAGCATCATGTCAAAGGTATCTTTGAGCAAGGCGCTTACACAACAAACGGGGCAGAGATGGCGGAGCTGAGGGCGTGGGTGCTGGCCAAATTGCTATGGGACCCGAGTCTGGATGAACAGCAACTTATTGACGAATTCATCGACGGTTATTACAGCCCCGCCGCCGGGCATATCAGGGATTACTTAAATGTCACGCATGATGCCGTTGAGGCGAGTGAGGACTGGCTCGGCTGTTTCGAAAAGAACACGGCCAAATACCTTTCCTTCGACATGCTCAGCAAGGGCTGGGCACATCTAAAGGCCGCTGAAAAAGCTGTTCAGGACAATCCCGAGCTGCGGTTTCGGGTACAGGTCGCACAGCTTCCCGTGACGTACACCTTTATGACGCGCTGGGACGAGATGCGACAAAAGGCCGGAGAAATCGGCGCCGACTGGCCTATGCCTGAGACAATTCAGGGCGCTTTCGAGGAGTTTATGACAATCGCCCGGAAAAAGAACATCACCCGCCTTAACGAATGGAACGAGGGATTCGGGGCGCTGGAAGAAGCGCTCAAGCGGGCCAAGAAATAATCGCCTTTTGATAATATGGTCAATAAATAACGTTAAGATTTAGCGCCATTATCCCTGTAAAAAAACTAATATCAAAATAATCTCATTTTCCGCGCACATTTTCCGGGCTAAATTACACTATATTAACAGAAGCTGATATCAGTTAGTTCTTTGAATTGATGGATTAGTTGTGAAATTGAATTCAGAAACACAATTAGTTGAAGCGGCCCAAAACGGTCATTTGGAAAGCTTCGGAGCTCTCTATGAGCGTTATCACAGCCCTATGGTGGCATTGGCTTATTCGATGCTGTCCGACAGGGACCTGGCAGAGGACGCCGCACAGGAAGTATTCGCGATAGCCTGTCGAGATATAGGGAGTTTGAAAAGTAAAGAAAGATTTGCAGCGTGGCTGGCCGGCATTTGCAGGAATATTTCGAGGCAAATGCTAAAAGCCGGCAAGAGCAGAGGAGTTGTTCCGGACAACAATTCTACTGTTGTCAGACGTGACGATACGGATGACCGCCGGGAGGCGATTCGCCGGGCAGTATGGAGCCTTCGAGAGTCTGAGAGAGAGCTGATTGTTATGCGTTACTTCGACGGATTCTCGCAGGTACAAATATCGAAAGTTCTGGATATATCGTCACAGGCAGTGAATGGCCGGTTAGTTAGAGCAAAACGTAAGATTGCAAAGTATTTGAAAAGAAACGGTTTAGCGGGAGATAATCATGAAACGTCCTGAAAACGATAAATGGCTTGATGAAGCGCTGAGCGAGACAATCGGCTCGGAAAAGCCACGGACGGACTTCGAGCAGTGGAAACAAAAGCACCCCCAAGCCGTTGAGATGTTAACCTCGCGGGCCAAGTCGAAAGGCTCGACAATAAAACGCCCGCACACAATAAGGATTAAGATTATGAAAAGTCCAATCACAAAATTAGCCGCTGCGGCGGTAATAATAGTAGCTTTAGGATTATTGATCAATTTCTGGGGTAGCTCTGTAGCGTATGCCCTTGACCAAACCATTGAGGCCAACCATTCCGTCCGCTACCTTCATATCAAAGAGATTACGGTGGGTCACGAAGATGAACCGAAGGAATTCTGGCTTGAATCTTATGAAGACGGGCAGGTCAAAAAAGTTCGTATACATATGCCTTCCCGGGATGCTCCTGAAGATGGGGCCAAAGTAGTGGTATGGAAAGAAAACACAGCACAGGTGTGGATGAAAAAGAAAAACGTTCTGCTAACCGTCATGGACAAAGCTGTTGCGGATCAAATGCTGAAATTAGTTGAGGCATTCGATCCGAGGCTGGCTGTTGAGCGTTTATATAAACAAGAAGCAGAAGGCAAAGTCAAGATAGAGATTGAAGAACCTTCCGACAAGTCCAAGCCGATTGTCGTAACGGCTACGGGTCCAAACCGCCGCGATGTCCTGTTCGTTGACCAGGCGACCAAACTCGTGACAGCCATAAAGTTCTATCAGTTCAAGGACGGCGAATATCAGTATCAGAGTGTGTTGGAGCTTAACGGATACAATCAACCCATAGATGCCAAAGTGTTTACTTTGGACGATGTTCCCGCCGATGTTATCCGTCTCGACCAGACCACCCAGGAAGTAGGTCTGGAGCAGGGAAATCTTACCGACGAAGAAGTGGCCGCAGAAGTTGTCCGTAAGTTCTTCGAAGCATTGATTGCCAAGAACTATGCAGGAGCAGGTCAATTCCTTGAAGGCGCACCAGCCGATTTTATCCAAAAGACATTTGGACACCTCAAATTCCTCCGTATTATTTCCGTAGGGCCTGTCGGTCCACATCCGGTGCCTGAAACGAAAGGTTTGGTTGTACCCTGCACTGTGGAAATCGAGCATGATGGGGAAACAGCCGAGTGGAAGCTGGAAAGAATCGGGGTCCGAGAAGTATATAACCAGCCCGGACGCTGGACAATTTTCGGTGGGATTTAACAAGGAAGTATGAGTACCCAATTTGCGAACTTAGCAAAAAGGCCGAGTCTGTATAGCTCGGCTTTTTTATTGCGCGTATGCCACTAAGAAAATGCAACCTTTCCGCAGCCTGTGCATTATAATAGATGAAGACCGACTCCGGAGTAATCGAATGGCTGAAGAAGCGTTAGAGTGTAGGCTGCGATCCTCAACCGACATCATTGACGAAGATGAGATGCTGGTTTCTGCGACCAGAGAAGACACAGAAGCAATGGGAAGGCTCTATGACAAGTACTATAGTAAGATCGTCGGTTATATTTATCATTGTACTTTTGACAGCATCGTTACCGAGGACCTGACATCGAATGTCTTTCTCGCAGCCTTAAAGCATATAGGGCGATACAAGTCGAGAAGAATTCCCTTTCGCGCCTGGCTTTACCGAATCGCCACCAATGAAGTAAGGATGTACTGGCGCCGGCAGAAACGCGGCAAGGCCATCAGTCTTCAGACGGACGACAGCGGTCTTTCAGAGCAGAACTGCGAACTTGAAAGTGACAATCCGTCAGCCGGTGATCGTATTGCGGCAGAAGAAGAGTATCGCTTGCTCCACAGGGCGCTGCTGGAGCTGCGAATGAAGTATCGAACGGTGATTATTCTTCGCTACTATGAAGATAAGGCGATTGCGGAAATTTGTGAGATCACCGGAAGAAAAGAAGGCACTGTTAAGTCCCAGTTGCACCGCGGGCTGGCCAAGTTACAGGATATCCTGGTGCGTTGGGGTGTGTTGCCGGAATAGTTAGGAACATAACCATGAACAAGAATATTGAGAAAATTGATAGACACCTCAAAAGTGTTGCTCTGCCGGAACATATTTCCGAACAGCATCGACGACAGTTGCGCCGGCAGATTCTCAACAGAACTGAAAGGAGACAGACTATGTTTGTTGGAAAAAGAGCGTGGAAAGTAGCTGCGGTGGTTGCCGTTGTGTTAGGCCTCGGAGCCATATCTGTTGTGGGCGTGAATATTGGAAGGTACTATTACTACATGGGTCGCAACGATGACGGCGCTCCCATCTTCCGCAGCGAGGATTTCAATGTCACTGTTACACTTGACGACGACGAAGTAACTGATGTGGAGCAGGCTCGAAGGTACCTCGAGGAGATGAAAATCCTGAGTGATCAGGGCAAGAAGGAGTTACTGAAGGTCGAAGAAACGATGACGGACGGCACTCTTGAAATGAGAGTGCATGTGTACAGATATGAACTCTCAGACGGTCGAACAATTGATCAGCGGGAAGGCGGTCCCGAAGGTGCATATGCTCTAAGCGAGGCACAGTGGCAGGAATGGCGTCAACTTAAGAAAGCAGGACCAGGAGAAGACCTCGGCACGTATGAGGAGACAGTGGAGGGCCGTGTCTTCTCCTTCAAACGAGAAAAGTATTTCCTCAGCGACGGAACCGAAATCATCTGGTCTGTTGGTAAGCCCAAAGACGGTCAGTAGTTTCGCTATTGAATCGTATCCCAAAAAAGGCTGAGTCAGTTTGGCTCGGCCTTTTTTATTGCGCACTTGCAGGCAAAAACTATGCTTTCCGGCGTGTAGTGTTAAAAAGTCCGTTTTCTTTATACTAAAATCGGTTGACTTGGTGTGTTATAAGTGAAGAAAGATCTTTCAGCGATTCGTTGCGTTAATATGGTAGAAGACAGGCTACTTATCTGGAAATTCAAGCTCGGTAACAGAGATGCCCTTCGACAGCTCTATGAAAAGTACAAGAATGATTTGCTGAAACTGGCTGTTTCCCTGGTAAATGACATCAGTACAGCCGAAGATGTGGTGCAGGATGTTTTCGTTGGCTTTGCTCAATCGGCGGAAAAAATTCAGCTTCGTGGGAACCTTAAAAAGTATCTGATAACTTGTGTTGCCAACCGAATTCGAAATCGAAAACGCGACCGGCAAAGGCACGAAACATCGGGTATCGACGACCTGAATTGTACAATTTCAGATGTAAACAGACCCGAGCAATGGGCCATACTGAGTGAAGAACTGGCACTATTGAGCAATGCGATGGCCCAAATACCGTATGAACAGCGTGAGGTGGTCACTCTTTATATGCAGGGCGATATGACTTTCAGGCAAATAGCCAAAATCCAAAACGCATCAATCAACACAGTTCAGGGCCGTTACAGGTACGGCTTGAATAAACTGAGGTCAATACTAAATGGTGAGATAGATCAATGAAATCTGCAGATGAAATAAAGAAGTTTTTCAAGAGTGCGGCTATTGATACGAATCCAAAAATGGATGAAGCAGTTCTCAATAAAGTATTAATAGCAAACGAAAAAACAACAAACCCAAAATCGGCTGCAATTGTGCCGAAATTAAGGAGAATAATTATGAAAAGTCCAATTACAAAATTAGCCGCTGCAGCGGTAATAGTTATCGCTGTGTTCATAGGTATAGAAAAGTTCGACACTAATAGTTCATCTGTTGTATGGGCGGATGTCGCCGAGCGTTTTGAGTCGGTGCCGTTCTTCAATATAACAATATATCTTTGCGACCCATCAAACAAAACGAAGAAGATAGAAATATGGAAGTCCGAAGATTCACGAGTTAGGGCCCATGAAGGAAACACAGTATTCTTTGCAGATTTTTCCAAAGACAAAAATAAATTCACCATCTTTGACCGGTCTACAAAGAAACTTTTGAATGGTGACGAAAACTTACCCCCGTTCATTTGGAGGTTATGTGGTAAAAAAGGACAATTTTCGCTGGATACCCTCACCAAAAGCTTCCCTTCCGATGTAAAGGGCATTATACCTCTTGAAACAGCCGATACGGCAGCGTCAAAAGAGACAGTTCTTTTCAAGGCAAAGGCAAAGGAGATAGCACCAGAAGCACTCAAGATATGGGCTCTTCGAGAGAGTAAACTACCGATCCGTTTTGTTGTCCGTCCAAGCAAAGGATATTACGATATATTCTTTGATTACTCGGAGCAAAAGGACGCAGCTTTTTTTGATCCCATGGCCTTTACAAATCAATAAGCAGCAACAAATAATAAGGACGGCGAATTCTAACAGGCCGGGCTTTTATGCTCGGCCTTTTTTATTTGTTTCAGAGAAAGATATCTTCCTTCGTCTAATTTCAACAACAAGAATTGGGAACAATTGTATTAAAAATACAAATTTTTTTGCATTTACGTACTCTGGAATTCGTCCTTATTATAGTAAAGCGTATTAGGAGCTCCGATTGGAAGAAAGTTTAGATGAAAGAGTGGTTCGTGCCTGTCAACAGGACGACAAGTCAGCATACGCAGTGCTGGTTAAAAGGCATTACAGAGAAGTTTTTGCATTGTGTCTGGGCATATTGGGGAATCTACACGACGCTGAAGACGTTGCTCAGGAAGCCATGCTGAAGGGTTTTTTAAAAATAAAGAAACTCGACAAGCACGAGCAGTTCAAAGCCTGGATTTTGCGAATCGCCAAGAATCTCTGCCTTGATTTTCTACGCCGGAAAAAACGTTTAAAGGTACATAATGTTAAAAAACCAATGCAACCTTATCCAAACACAAGTGAAAATCATAATTTACAGCAGGC
The DNA here is from genome assembly GCA_014384025.1 of Planctomycetota bacterium. Taxonomy (GTDB): domain Bacteria; phylum Planctomycetota; class Phycisphaerae; order Sedimentisphaerales; family Anaerobacaceae; genus NIOZ-UU13. Next base: position 13,470 of record JACNGQ010000112.1, read on the forward strand.
TATCAGACGGATGCCACAAGAGCTTCGGTTGCCTCTAACGATGTATTACTTCGATGGAAAAAACGCAAAGACCATCGCAGAGAAGCTCAAAATCTCGCATTCAGGGGCATGCCAGAGAATAAGAGCTGCAAGAAAACAACTGCATGAACTTCTGAGTGAAAGGAAGAATAATGAGTAGCGATTGTGAGAAGATGAAAGACCAAATCGCAGATCATATTACAGGAATCCTGTCAGAAGACCAGGTGCAATTACTTGAGCTGCACTTAAATGAATGTAAGTCCTGTCGAGAGTATGCGCGCGTACTAAAAAAAGAAGACACCTTGCTAACCGAATTATTTGCAGAGATTGAAACAGACATGACAAACCGACAAGAGCAAATTCTGCGAAAAGTAAATCAATTGTGTGTATCTAAACAAACTGAAAGTCTTTCTATAAGGAGAATAATTATGAAAAATCAAATTACAAAAATAGCTGCGGTGCTTGCCATTGTGATAGGCCTCGGAGCCATATCTGTTGTGGGAGTGAATATTTCAAAGATCTATTACAAGGGCAAAACCGATGACGGCCATCACGTTTTCATCAGCGACGACTTAGAGACCATCGTCACAATGGATGACGACGAAGTAACTGATCCGGAGCAAACCGTAAGGGATCTGGAAGAGATGAAGGTCCTGAGCCAACAGGGCAAGAGGGAGTTACTCAGGATCAAAGAAACGATAACCAGTACCGGTCGGTTGAAAACGCATGAGTACAGATATCAACTTTCGGACGGCCGAATAAAGGACATGGGGGAAGGTGCCGACGACATGCTACCGATTGACGAGGATCAGTGGAAAGAATTCAAGCCACAGTTGGAAGAATTTCGCCGGCTTCAGAAAGCGGGACCTGGAGAGGACCTCGGCACCTATGAGGAAACAGTGGAGGGCCGTGTCTTCTCCTTCAAACGAGAAAAGTACTTCCTCAGCAACGGAACAGAAGCCATTTGGACTGTCGGCACGCCCAAAGATGGTCAGTAGTTTCGCTATTTAATCGTATCACAAAAAAGGCTGAGTCTGTCTGGCTCGGCCTTTTTTATGCGCTGTATGCAAGTAAAATAAGGATTTGCCGATTCGGGTAATCGGAAATAAAAAAAATAATAATCCTGGTTTATGTAAAAGTGTGCGGCTTAAACGTTATTATATATAGACGATCGTTAGTTCGATAGCAATCAGGCAGGCCTTATATGCTGGAAGACAAGTTACTTGTTTTGAAATGCAGGCGCGGCAGCAGGGACGCGATGTGCCGGGTCTATAAAAAGTACAAAGATTATTTGCTTACTTTAGCCAAAGGGCTTTTGAATGATCAGGCAGCGGCAGAGGATGTTGTGCACGATGTTTTTGTCAGCTTTGCACGGTCGGCCAGGCAGTTTCAGCTCACAGGAAGCCTGAGAGGCTACTTAGCAACCTGCGCAAGGAATCGTGTACGGGACAAGATACGCGAAAGGACACGGCGAGCCCAGGCTCTGGAATCAGCAAATCCGGCTATTGTGGATTCAGATAATCCGGAGCATTGCATAATAGAAGCAGAGGAATTACAGCGGCTTAGACAAGCCATTAGTCAGATTCCTTATGAGCAACGGGAAGCGGTTATACTGCATCTTAAAGGCGATATGAAATTCAGGGAAATAGCTAAGCTGCAGGGAGTCTCAGTCAGTACGATTCACGGCCGGTATCGTTACGGACTGGATAAACTGCGGTCAATGTTGAATAGTGAGCTTGAACAATGAGAACAGCAGAAGATATAAAAAGGTTGATCAAAATTTTAACAGACAAAACCAGTGCTCAGATGGATGAACGAGTACTTAAAGATGTTTTGTTCACGCTGGAAGAATCGAAAAAGAAATCGGCTCTAACACAGCCGAATATATGGAGAACAATTATGAAGAGTCCAATTACAAAATTAGCCGCCGCGGCGGTGATAATCGCAGGCGTCGTACTTTCATTCACTATCTGGGACAAGACAACACCCACAGCTTATGCCTTTGAACAAACAATTCAAGCAAGCCATAGCGTTCAATATTTACATATTAAGAGTTTTATGGTTTCAATTTCAGATGAGCCTATAGAGTGCTGGGTTGAATTTGATCCATCCGGACAAATAAAAAATATGCGAATCAATAAACCTGCATGGATGGACCCTTCGGATGGGGAAAGTGTGATAGTATGGAAAGACGGCAAGATGGAATTTTGGATTAAAAAGAAAAATTTCCTTTTTATCCAAAAAGATCAGGAAATTGCAGCACAAGTGCTCAGTATGGTAGAACAGTTTGATCCCAAGCACGCAGTTGCGAACATACTACAAGCACAAGATGAAGGTGATACTGAAATAGAAATCGATGAACCTGAAAATAAGGCTGAACCGGTCATAATAACAGCCACCTTTCCGGTAGAAAACGATCTCCACGTTCAGCGTTCGAAACTGTTTGTTGATCAGGCCACAAAACTTCTAAATAAATTAGAAACATATCAATTGAAAGATGGGGAATATATTCCTTTTATAACAATAGAGTTTTACGATTATAATATACCGATTGATTCGGAGGTTTTTACCCTTGATAATATTCCTTCTGATGCAATGCGGGTCGATGAGACCACCCAAGAGATAGGTCTGCTTCAGGGTGACCTCACTGATAATGAAATTGCTGCCGAAGTCGTCCGCCAATTCTTCGAGGCGTTGATTGCCCGGGACTATGCAAAAGCAGGTCGAATGTTCGGCGGCGTACCCGGGGAGAGAGTACAGAAGAAATATGGACATATCAGATTTATCCGAATTGTGTCGATAGGTAAGCCGGTCCTTAATCCTGCTACTAACGAGTTGAAAGTACCTTACGTAGTTGAGGTAGAAGAGAACGGGATAATAACAGAGTGGAAAACGAAATATAACTATATCCCAGTAAGAGAGGTACATGGCCAACCAGGCAGGTGGGCGACTACCGGAGGCCCCCTTGGGATATAATGAATTAGATGTGCATTTTTGGCATTTCTTGATGGAAATTGGGTTTGTTTTGGGTTAAATTGGCTTTGAATTGGGTTTGAATTGGCTTTGTTTTTTGGCCCCGCAAAGCGGATAAAATCTCGTAAATGCTTGTCATGCCTAATGTTATGTTCATTTTGTCATTTCTGAAATTGGGTTTGTTTTGCATAATTTGCTTATAAATTCGTACGTAAGAATTCGTAGAATTTATATAGCACAAATTCGAAATCCTAATCCTTCGACCTTGCTCAGGACAGGTCCCTAAATCCGAAACAATATCATAATCTATATTACCTAAATTCAAAAAACCCTTAAGGCTTGTAAAAGCCGCGAGCAGCGGTACTAATATCATTGTAAGGCTCCTTTACCGCGTAAAAACGGTAGTTAACGCCTGGATCATCGGTTACGACTTTCGAGGACACACTCTGGCAGGGAGTAAAAAAACACTCCCTCTATAATTAGTGCAGTGGACACTTTTGAGTCGAAAATTTTATCGTTTTCCGGGGCCCGGGACCCGTAACTCGTTATATGAAAAGGAGATAAAAAAATTTGAAATTTTTGTTTTTTGTTTTTGAGAGTGGGCGTTTTTGACTGTTTTTTTGCCACAGATTTCTCACAGAGAACACAATAATATTTAACCACGGATTTACGCGGATTAGCACGGATTATGGTAGTTATTTTAGCCGGCTTGGTGTTCTTGTCAGGTTCTAATTCTCAAAGCCAGCTTTGTCATAGAAACCAGCCTTCGTCCAACGGGCAGCTTATCGCTGCCCACTAATGAAGCCAGCTAAACTCAAGAGAATTGGAGATGGAAAAAAGTTAAAAGTGTAAAGTGAGCTAAAGTGACTAAAGTTCAAAGTTAAGATTAAAAACGGGGCAAGTTTTTGGTTGATTTTGTTTAAAAAGAGTAGTAGTTTTTAGGTTTTTGAGGGATTTTTGAGAGATTTTGCAGAGAAAAGGGATAATTTAAGGGAATGGCGGTTTTGGGGATTTGAGATATGGATGCGGAAAAGATATTTGTCGGCAGAAAGGCGGAACTTGAGCAGTTCAAAAAAGTTCTAAAGGATCCAACGGGACAGGCTGTATTAGTTATTGGCCAGGCATGTATAGGGAAGACTTGGCTGGTCAATAAAATGGCGGAGATTGCGGAGAATCACCCAGAACTAAAATGCGGTTGTGTAAGATATGAAGTAACGAAGGAAGATAGTGTGGATTCGCGGCTTGCAATTATGATTGATGATGCTTATGAAGCTGCAAGCAATCCGAAAAAATTCTGGGGAGGTGATGACCGTGGTAAAAAACAATGGGTTGCATTGTATAAGGTGTTAGAGGCAATTCCCAGTGCCGGAAAAGTTTTCGAGGCAATTCGAGGTCTTGCGAAAAGCCTTAAACGTGATATTTCAAAAGACAGTCGACAACAGTTTGTTGAGAAACTAAAAATTATAAGCAAAAAGATGCCTTCCAATGGCAGAGCAATATTTATTGTTGATCCAGAAAAGTATATGAGGCCAGGAAGTGATGAAGCATGGGCGATTGTGGTTAAGAATTTGCCGGGGAAGATAAAGTTTATATTAGCACAACGGCCGGAGGATGTTCTGGTCCAGAGTGAGACATTCGGCGCTTTAAATAATGTATCACATATTCCAGAAGTGAGATTAGATATTCTGGACGAAGAATCGGTCGAAGAGTTATTAGAGCAGCGCATGGGGGAGATAAAATATTCTGTGACAGAAGTTCGCAAAGTGCTGAGCCATTATGAGGGACATCCTTATGCCCTTCAAGGCTCATTGGATTTATTAAAAGCAGGGATGGAATTGGAGGAATTACCGGAAAGCCCAGAGCCAACTAAGTTTGCAGAAGTACAATGGAAGAAAGTATGTAAAAGTGGATCTGATGCTATAAGACTATTTGAAGCTTATTCCATTCTAGAAGGTAAAGTACATAATGAAATAATTCAAGAGGCAAGCGGTTTAGATAAAACAAAAACAAAAAGTATATTTGCTGATAATTATATAGAGAATCTGTTCAGAGAAGAAGCTTATGGTAAACGTATATACCATGAAATTCTTGTAGATCGGATACTGCATGAAATAGGTGCAGGAGAGAAAATAGAGTATATTATGAGAGCTGCTCGTTGCGTGTTTAGCAAGACTCAAATAGGATTTTTTGAAAAGACACGTTTTGTTGATTTTATTTTAAATGTGGAATGTGCTTGTTATGAGATAGCTACTGAGTTGCACAAAGCATTTGTAAATGATGAAGATTTAGCTTGCTACATTTACAGAAGAAATGAATTCAAAGATGTACCAAATGCTAAGTGGCTGAGATTTTTACGAGAAGCTGGTGAGTTTAAAGACTTGGAGGCAACAGAGGTAACGAGACTTGATCAGATTAAAGCAGGCTATCTATCAGAACTCGCAGAGGAAAAGCCCAAAGAAGTTTTGGACATAATTTTATGTAGTGATGCGAAAGATGCTGTGGTAAAGAGTAGGTTTCTTGATGTTATTTTGAAAAAGCCGTCGGAGTATATTAGCGAAGGAACTATGCTCATCAATAAATATTTGGATGGGCGCAATTATGAGAGCTGGCATTTTGTAGGAGAGCAAGCAGCAAAGTTTATGGGGGCTATAGCGAAGGTGGATATTAATAAGGCCTTCGATGTTGCAAAGATGTTGCTTGAAGTATGGAAGCGAGAAAAAAAAGAAGTACTGTCAAAGGATATTGACGCCAAGTTTAAGCCACATGAGTACAAGGACCTCGTGTTCAAGTATTACAAGAAAATGTGGGAGGCGGATGGCATAAGAGCTGGAAAACAACTGGCCGAGATATTTGACAATTATCTCAAGGAGATTGGCGAAGATGACTATTCAGTGCAGAATGGATTTTACGTAAAATTAGAAAGGGTCGATCAAATTGAAGAAAAATTTAACAGAGATATTATTGCGATTGTAGTAGGAGGAATTTGTGAAGTTGGAAAAGCAGTAATTGAGAAACAACCGGAAAAGCTAAATGAGTTGCTGGATTATCTCTGGAATTTAGATAAGACAATTTTCGAACGGATTGTAATGTATTTATTACGGCTTGTTCATGAAGGAACACAGAAGGAAAGAATTAGTTCCATAATAGGTAATCGAAAGTTCTTAGAGCATCGTTATTGTTCGTATGAGTACAGATTGCTCTTGAGAGATAAATTTGAAGACGTTGATGAGGAAGCAATTCAAGTTTTCAAAACCTGGGTGGAGGAACAGATAGTTGATGAAGAGGAAAAGAAGAGTCTATCTTCATGGTTCAAAGAGCGTGAAGAAAGAGAAGTAACGGCAAAAGATATTGAACAAATTGAAAATAGGACGTTGTCCCAATTGTAGTTGGAGGTTTGAATGGCTACTCCAGTTCTCATAGTT
>JACNGQ010000065.1 GCA_014384025.1 Planctomycetota bacterium
GGCTCCAAACGTCTGGAAGCGGAAATCGAGCGTATCGGATTTATTTTCCTCAAAAACGAGGTATTCGAGGCGGCCCGCAAAAACGTGACCGAGTTTGCCCATAACAACCCTATTAAAGGTACATTTTCCAATGTAATCGTATATGCGACCGAGGTACAAAAGAACCAGCCGAACCCTTTCCTGAGCGTGCTAAAAATCCCCATGACACCGTTTCGCGCCATTGAAGGTGTGGATCGGACGGCCTCGGCGATACATCAGTTCAGCAATACGGCCGAACGTTTTTCGGATATAGTTGCGGAACTGCCGGAATCCTCACGCTGGCAGCTGCAACTGCTGCTATTTGACCTTGAAGAGACAAACATGACCAAATCCTTCCTGAACAGCTTGACGCAGCTCTCTGAAAGCAGTTCAGGCCTGGAAAAATCGGTTGAGAAATTACCTGAGCAGCTTCACAAGCAGTTGACGCAGTTTGTCGAAGATATTGACAGCAAACAGGCCAACCTTCAACAAACACTCCAACAGGCCGAGAAAACCTCACTTGCCGTCAACGACACTCTTGAAAAGCTGAACCAGGCCACCATCTCATTCGGCGCTGTAGTCAAGGACGTAAGCGAAACGGCCCAGGCATGGGAGACGGCGGCCAAAGCCACAGGCGAAGTCGTACAGGAATTCAATAAGAACAGGCCTTCGCAGAAAGAGGCATCGTCTTTCAATATCAGGGATTATCATGACACGGCAGAGCAGACTTCTCAGGCGGCAAACGACGTTAAGGCCCTTTTGGCTGAAATAGAAGATTTAATGGAAACCCGCCGTTACATCTCTTTATTGAACCACCTTCTCTTACGGGCCGGCGGATTGATCGTGTTGATCTTCGTTCTGGCTGTTCTCTACAGGCTTATTTCCGTTCGCCTGACGATAGTAAAAGGCAGCAAGCCGGCCTGATTTACAAACATGTTCCTGTGCGGCCGCGATTTGCAGTATCCCTGCCCAGACGAGCAAATCGTCAGCCTACAAGGAAAGTTTGCCGTAAACTTCGACTTCGATATAGTGGTTCAGGTCATTTGCTGTATTGCCGCTGCTGTAGAGACGGACGTAACGGGCCTTGACGCCCTTAGAGAAACAGTCGATAAGCTCGCCTTCGTAAGTTTCAATATAGTGCATATCTTTTCCGGCGCCAAGGCCTACCGAGTTGTCGATATCGTTGTTGAAAAGAGTACTTACATTCGTGATAAAATCAGCGTCATCGGCTACCTGCACTATGACATCGAAATAGACCCGAGGCTCCTGATGAAAATGCCAAATCACAACGGCATAAATTTCGTGTATAGCTTCGAGGTCGATTGTAACGTACTGAGTGAACGGGCCCAACTCGATATAACTGCCGTCGGCGGCTTCCTTGTCGCCGTCTGTAATCATCTCTATTTCGCCGATGATTGGCTGGTCATCGCTGCCGGAGACCGGCTTGCCTAATGCGACATTTGTCGAGCCAACCGGAGCCAGGAACGGCGGTCGGTCACCGATACCTAATTTCCTGAGATTGGCGACCTTTATTGGCTTTTTTGTGCCGACGAACATTGGCGTTGGTAATTTTATATCCAGCGGAGCCAATCCGGAATCATCCGTTTGCGGTAACACCGAAGCGATAGCTGATACGTTATAGTTCTGCCGGGCTGATGTATTCTGTTTCAGGTGATATATCGCAATAACCACTATTACAATAACCAGTACAGTGGCCGCCAGTTTGCTAAGCGAGCTTTTCATAATTATTCTCCCAATATTTGATATTGAACCGATTGACTCTCACTATTACGACGTGAAACAGGTGTGCTGTGGTATAAGCAAAATCATTTTTTCCGGAAGATTTTTAAAAAAGATAAGTCCGGCCTTTTTCACAAATATTGTTTTGCAAGTATATTTCGGCAGATTCTCCGGCGGTCCGGTAAGACGGAGAACAAACTCGTCTTCAGGGAGATCTGAATATCCTATAAATAAAAAATCAGCCAATTAGGTTGTATTACAGCGCGAGTGTGTTATAATTGCACAAGATAAGCATACCAGCGAGACTTATCGCTTCTCTTTGAAAGAGAAGGGCAAGCATCATGTGTAAACGAGAAGGCTTTTTATTGATAGGGCTATTGATAATTAGTAGACGTTAATTTTATTCATTCATAAAGGAGAAGAGTCATGGTAAAAAAAGTGAAAGGTTTTATTGGAATCGTATCGGTCGTAATGCTCATTTACTTTGTGTCTTCAGGCAATACCCTTGTGGCAGAGGAGCGACAAGACAGATTAATGCAGCTTGAGGTGTCCAGCGAAGTTGTTCTTCGACCAGGACAGCCGAGAATTGTCGGTGCGACTCAGAAAGACGAGGCAATCTTTCTAATCATGGGAGTTGATATATAGGCCGGACGCATTTTAGACTTTTTTACATTTGTTCGTTTTCAAGCCCCTGCGGGAGTCTTACTACAGCCTCCTCCACATCGCGGGGGCTTTTATATTTGTTAACGTCAAAGAAGTAGGGAAAGAAAAATGGCGAGCATTTCTCCATAACAGGGCAATTAAGCCAGTCTTTGCTTTGACAACCAAGTCCAACACAGTTTAGAATTGCCTATTGTTAGAAATAGAGGCCCCCTTACATGATCGACTTTGGAATTACAGAACGAAAAAAAGCAGAACTCGAACAACGTATGTGGAAATGTAATTTGTTCGAAAAAGATATTGAGGAAAAATTCGTCCGAAGCAGCGGTGCAGGCGGCCAGAAAGTAAATAAGAGCTCTACCTGTGTTCATCTAAAACATATACCAAGCGGGTTGGCGGTAAAAATTCAAAAGAGCCGGAGTCAGGGACTTAATCGGTACTATGCCAGAAAACGAATGTGTGAATTGCTGGAGAACAAACTGCTGGGAAAGAAAAGCCCCGAAGCTAAAAGGATAGAAAAGATTCGCAAGCAGAAGGACAGGAGGAGACGTAAAAACACCGGCTGATCTATCTAAAGACCCGCTTAATAATTTAGAACACGCCGGAAGAGAAATGCCGGCAAGTTGAATCCGTTTGTCTCCAATTTACGTATCGCCTTTTGAATTTCGCCCTGGCAGAGGTTTGTTTCATGGTCGCATGGCTGGCCTGTGGCGAGCTTCTTGAGAAAAGGCAAAGCACGTTTATCGCCGAGTTGTCCCAATGCCCAGAAAGCATGATTGTTCACACTGTAACGATGGGCATTGTAACCATATTCTTTTGTTTCCACGGACATCATCAAGGCTTCTACTTTATCACCGGGATGCTTTTGTGCAGCTTCTGCACAGACCTTTTTTACACCAAGTTCAATCCAGAGGGAAAGCAAGACTATCCCAACCACACAAACAAGTAATACAATAAGTATTCCCCTGGTAAGAATCCTTCGTAAACGTGATGTTGATTTCACCGGCATTTCTTTTTTGTTCTTTTCATTCATGTTTGATCACCCTAATTAAATATCTTGTTTTTCTTTCCAGACCTTTACGACATCGCTGAACTTTTCGTCAATGTGCTGAACAAACCATTCGTCTATAATAGACTTTTTGAAGCGCCATTCTTTTCCTAACTTAGCGGCAGGTATTTTCTTTTCCTGCGCCCAAGTGTAAATCGTCTGAGGTTTCAGCCTAAGATAAGCAGCGACCTCTTCCAATGTCATAATGTCATTATCCACTATTTTTCGACTTTCTCTGTTTGATTTGTAATGTCCTGAGAAACAGGCTCATTAACATCTTTGTTGTTTGTATTCTTTTCCGGTGAGGTAACTAAATCTTCTACTGATCGAATCATTGAAAGATAAAAGTTTCCTTCGCGTTTTCTGAACAACTCAAACTGTAATTCTCTGTTACCGATAAAGGGCCTTAAATTCCAGGCCAGCTGCATACCAACGAACGCCAGTATTACAATCCAGACTCGAAAAACCGTCACTCCAATCTTGGGATAGACACCCTTTTTTTCACAAGAGAATTGCAATGCAGCTACAATGGTCTTCATGCCAAAGATTCCAGAAAGCCCGAATATCGCTACGTGCAGAATTTTCAAAAAAGAGTAATTGTCTCCGGTGATTAAGAAAAAAATAACAATCGGCGCAAACGAAACCATAACCAGTGAAATCATAAGAAAGCCGGAAAGGATTATCTTGAACATTTGCCAGAAGCCGAGCCTGGAACCGAGAACATGCTGAATGATGAAAAAGGCAGGGAAACATATTAACAAAGCAAGGGAAATGAGAAGCGGCACTTTTATTCCAGAAGAAATCGCTTGTCGAAAACCATTGTAACTTCCCATTACAACGCCATAAAGAAAAGAACAAATATTCAACAGCAGGTATTGGTTTACTATTTTGCTGAAATTATTTTCATTGCTTGTTAGTTTTTCGAAGAAATTTTCTTTGTCCTGGAAATCCCGAAAGAAATCCATCGATAAAATCTTTGATTTATCCATAGTATTCCTCCAATCCAATATGTGGTTTTTTATTCTTTACAATTATACATAATATTTATGAGCATGTCAAGTATTATATTGTTTTTTTATGTTTATTATTGTATATACCTGTATTCTGTGCCTAAACGATATAGATTGCGATTTATTCTCAGGGGGATTTTTTATCGGCCGTGGTCTTTCCACTATCTATCCACCTGGAAGTTCAGGGGCCCTGGGGGTGGTCAAAATGTAAAATGGAGCCTCTAAAAATTGAACTGTAAACGCCCCAGCAGGAGCAGGATTTCTTCATATATCCCACCAATCTATAACAACCTGAACGACTAATATTTTCGCCCAGTGTTAGAAATCATCCTCACGAGATCCTGCTACTAACTGGAGCCGCTGCCGGGCTCTTGTTTTAAGAGGCGAAGCTCTTTACAGACCGGCCAGTCCATGAAAGCAAGAATGAGAGGGATAATTGCTTGTGAGAACGGCAGGAGCATAAGCAGGCCGAAAGCCCAACTGTAGCCCGCCTTTGAAAATATCCTGCAAAAGCTGAATACTTTTATGGCAGTAAACGTCAGTACAATACACATTATGAAGAGGATTAGAATTAATTCCGCCGGACCCGGTCCATATCTGAAATCCATATTTTTCTCCTTCCAAATTTGTTCCATAAATCGAGTTAAAACTGTAAACGTCAAGTGCCTATTATACTGAGAACGTGCTTGCTTATAAAGGGGGAATCTGAGCCGTAATAACCGCGGTGTTCTTCTTTATCAGAGATTATCCCCCGCAGATAATGAGCCTGCTAAGAGCATAGAATGATACTTATCAGAACCAACAAGTTGACCACGATTACCATGATTAAGAGCTTCCGCATTAAGCGTTTCTCCTCATGGGCAGCCAAATCGTCTAATGTAATTAATGGTTCATTTTCCGTGAACGATGTGCCTTGCGTTGTCTTGACCCTGGTGGGATAATCGTCTGTTGCAATTAATGGCTCTTTTATATTGGCCATTGTATCTTGCATTGCCTTGACCTCTTCTCAAGTATCGAAGTTCTGTCAAGATATAAACAGTTAGCCACAGAATATCCGGTTTTGGAGAAAAATATCAAACAAAAGCTCTATAATGCCCCTTTTTTTGTAGAAACAGTAAATACGCCCCCAAAAGTACGTTTTAAGCGAACCAAGTATTTCTTCCGGCCATCGCAATAATATCAACTTTGCTGTTAATAAAACAGATAAGGAGTTTGTGTAGGATGATAGAGTATCGTTTGAAAAATATCCGCAGGATTACGGCTGCCTGCTATAATAATCACACTCTCTCCTTATCGAAAGAGCTTCTGACAATATCTACAATCGCCGCACGGATAGCATTGGGTAGTGCGCGGGTTAAACAGCGGATGATTTCAGCATCACATTTGCACAAAAAAGGCCGAGCTTAAAAGCCCGGCCTTTGTAACAAACATTGTTTTGTAATTTTAACTTATTTTGCCTGTTCTATGACAACCGGCGACGAATAAAAGCCGGCGATCACGCACGAAGGGTGGCCGTCGATGTTCCTTGCCTTGATAATGAGTTTCCACTCCTTCAGACTGCCATCTTTATATCTTATTCTGCATGGAATAAGCTTTCCGATGCCGCAGCCGGGCTGGATATACAACGTGCCTACCTCAACGAGCTTTGCAATTGACGAACCATCAGACATTTGCGGGGATACCGGGGCAACTTTCCGGGCTGTGGTTTTGTCCATACTAATCAGAGCGTTCCAATACATGGTCGCAATATTCTCGGCGGCCTGCTGTTCAGTCATGCCTTTTGTCGAAATCCCATTCTGAGGATCATTCAGGAGTTTTTGGTCGTGGTTATGGTCGATAATGCTGGCGCCTTGCGGAATCTCAAAATCAAATATGCCTTCAGGCAGATCGACATTAAACTCAATCTTATCGACATCTCTGATAACTGCTCCGAGAGTGTTATCCTCAAGGCCCTGCACCCGAACAGGGAGTTTTGTGTCCGGGTCGATATAGAATTTGTAAGATTGTCCGTCGCCTCGAGTGATAATCACAATAAGGCTCTTTTTGCTCTGTTGGTCATACTCGTGAAATATCACTACTCTTTCCGGGTTTTCTTGTGCAGCCAGCAAAAACTGTTCGAAGACCTTGGCGGGGGCAAGGTCCATATGATACAGTTGGCCCGAGTTAATCTGTACTTGATTGGCTCTTTCGCTGAATTGATAAGAAGTATCAGGTCTGGAAATATTCAATATTTTTATTCGGGGCCAATACGCTCGACAATACCTGGGTATCCCTGTATCCGGATCAAGTTCGATCCATATCTCGAATTCCTCGTCATTCCAGTCTTTGCAGACCATGTACATTGTTCGCAGGTTCTGCATGGCCTGGAGTGTTTGCTCGAAAGAATAAGCGGGAGTAACGGACTTTTCCATAAAGATGATAGTCAACGCAATACATACTATTATCACAGCAGCAGCTGATAGTTTTGTAATCGGATTTTTCATGATTATTCTCCAAGTTAAAGGACGCATAAGTTGGACAGCATCCTGGTTTTTTGTTGACTTTGCCAATGCAGATTCGGCACGGGCAAGAACTCGCTCATCGACAGTTGCATCAGGTTTAATACATATCTTTTTTGCGAGTTGTTTTATCTGGCGTTCAGATTTCATTTTGCGCCGTCCCTTTCCAGAAGCACCTTCAGTTTTTCAATCCCATAACGGTATCTGCTTATCACTGTTCTGGTTGAAATATTCTGCAACTTGGCAATTTCTTTGAATTTCATTCCGGCCTGCACACGCAGGACAAACACTTCACGCTGGTCATAGGGCAGCTTCATCAACGTATCGAAAACACGAGCTGATTCTTCACGATCAATAAGAACTTTAACCGGGTTGATTGCGCTGGCCGAACAACCAATATTTTCCGTCCTATCCAACAGCTTTGTTTTTTTCCTCAGTTGGTCTCGCGCCCGGTTGGCTACGGAACTTACCAGGTATCCCTTGAGGTTTCGGCGGATTTCCATATCAGCGGCGCCTTCTGCAAGACGAACAAAGACGTCCTGAAGGCAATCCTCGGCTGCGTGAACATCGTGTATGAGAGACAGAGCCACTGTGAACAAATCGGTTCTGTATTTCTCATACAGCCGGCGCAGTGCATTACTGTCACCGTGACGAAGAAGTTTCAGAAGATGTTTATCTTCAGACATCAATAATTTCCGTAGCGGTAAATAAGATTAAACGTTCAATCACTAATAGACGAACCAAGGGCTGATTTTACTCTAATAAAATAAGGTTTGGGCTTGAAATCTCAATTTCATCGCAATATTTGCAAAAAGAAAAGGCCGAGCTTAAAAAGCCCGGCCTTTGTAACAAATATCGTTTTGCAGGTTTACTTCGGCAAATTCTCCTGCGCAACATCCTGTACGCTCAAATCGCCGTAGATAACGCGGTACTGGTTATCAGAAATCTTCCACCGTAAAAGCACCTTTTGAACATCCTGAACCCTGACTGTATCGCCGTAATACGCAGGTTCCTTCTTGTCCTGTATCAGCGTCATATAGAACATACCAAGTGACTGAACCGGGCGCATCATCTCCATTGCTTTTTTCACGCGTTCGTCTTTTTGCATCCGGCCCATCTCTTCTTGTAATTTCATGCCCGTATCAGTCAGGTTTTCGCTGTCTTTAAGAACCATGAAATCCTGCATAAGGTTCATTGCATTCAGCTTCTTCGGATATTGCCCGATAATTTCAGCAAAGAATTTCAAACCTTCAAGAGCAGCTTCTTCACTCATGCCCGGCATCTTCATACCCTCGGTCGGAATGGCCGTAAATTCTTCGGGAACGACCGGCTCAACATCAATTTTATCAACGAGGATATCCTCCTGCGCTACGTCCTTTACGTTCAAATCGCCGTAGATAACGCGGTAGGTCTGTGAGCCTTCCGGGCGATACCAGAAGATCGCAGTGCCTGCTTCCCCGAATTTTACGTTCTCGCCGGCATAGCGCCAGTTGCTATCCGGAGACATTTTCAGCAAAAACATCAATCCATAAGTCATCTTTAACGATTTTTCGTACTGCTGCTCCTCGGAAATCTGGCCCTCATTAATAAACTGGCCATTTTTGACCATTTCCATACTGTATTTGGCCAGCTTAGTCGGATCGAGCGTCGGGGGGAATCGCCCGTCCTTGACCCAGGTTGTCCACATTCTTAAAAACTCAATCAAGTTCTGCTCGGATACTTCGTCCGTATCGACCTGGACATCCAGACGAGTATAACCATCCGGCGGAGTGATGTTAAAGAGCGAGTCGTCCAGCTCCACATCAAATCGGAAATCACTCATAGTCCCGTTCATACCCGGAGCGTTCATGAATTCCATCTCCACAAGAACAAGCTGGCGGCTTTGAATGTCAATCCAGACCGTATTAATCAAACCTTCTTCAGTAATTCGGAATCCCTTAACCTCTCGTCCGTCTATTTCGCGGGTTCCGAGCTGTTCATCAGCTCTTTCAGGAAGGCTCCTTAATTTTTCAATGACATTAATATTCTGCTGGGCTGGATCATTCTGCAAATTGGACATTTCAATTTCTATGAACTGTTTTTTCGGGGGAAGGATAGTGAGGCCCTTTCCCCGTATCGAATCTACAATCGAAACATATCCGCCGGCCATGGCAAATCTCATATATCCCGGCTCCTTGAATGCAATTTCCATTTTCATACTCGGCATATATTCGATTCCGGTAGTTGTCTCGACAGTGTAAGTCATCGTGCGGGCATTGTGCAGCCGCTTAATGACTTCTGCATAGGCAGAACCTGTTATATTAACCGAATCACCGAAGTAATATGTGCCGATAAGCACCGCAATGATTATCACCGCGGCGGCAGCAAGTTTTGTAACTGGATTTTTCATAATTGTTCTCCAAATATCCGGCTGTTTAGCAGCGCAAGTTGTGTTCTGAGATATATCCATTTCGCTAAGAAGCTCTTTCAGAACCGCTTCATTAAACTCCGGATTGCTATTTATCGATGCGTTTTTAATAAACTGTTTTGTCTTGTCTGCCGGTCTCATTTTGTCACCTCGCTATATAAAATTGACCGCAGTTTAGTTAGCCCATAACGAAATCTACTTTGGGCAGTTTTATCCGAAACACCCTGGAGCCGGGCAATTTCCCTGAATTTCATTCCTCCCTGAATATGCAGGATAACGGCCTCCCGCTGCTCGTACGGCAGAGCCGCCATTGCGTTGCTCAACTGCGTAAACTCTTCGCTGCATATAATCCAATGGTCCGGTCTGTTGGAATCCGATGTAATTGGTTCGGCATTGTCCAAACTTAGGGTTTGCCGTCGTTGACCTGACAGGTTCGCATTACGTGCCCGGTTGACAACGCATCTGGCCAGATAGCCCCTGAGACTACCGGTAAGCCGGAACTGTTTTGCAGAACGAACAAAAACAACAAAGACATCGTGCACAATGTCCTCAGCAGTACCGGTCTCGTTTAAAAGGCCCGCAGCTATCCGTAATAGATCATCTCTGTACTTTTCATAGATATGACAGAGTGCATCCCTGCTGCCACGCTTAAACTTCCAAACGAGTAATTTATCTTCGAGCATCAGCGATTTCCATTTCGAGGCAAAATCCGTGACAACACGAGAAAATATCGGCCACCCTTTGTTCGGGTCATCGATGTGGCTATTTATAAAATCCTCGGTTTCCCGCTTAGCTTTTTGACTTGCAACTAAGCATCGTGAATCCATGATTTTGCCTTTCCTATTATACATCAGTCTTAGTCGTTAGTAAGAGCTAAAACTCATAAGATGTCCAATAAAACTGTAACAGTTAATTTCCCGTTTCGTACTGCCCGGCTCGTAAGCATTTTCCATTAATAGCTTCCAATATTTTTCAGAATGAGCAACATAAGATGCTCGTGAAACGACCGACCGTCACTTATACAACAACTGAAACATCCATTTCACTTTAAGAAAAATCTTTTTTTACAGTTTTATTTTGCTACGGAATTTGTAAAAAAAAGGCCGGGCCCAAAAGGCCCGGCCTTTGTGTTCGTACTGTCTCACCGTTTATTTCGGAGTTAGCTTTTCAAGCTCAGCTAATTTTTCGGCGGAAACATCCAAAGTTGATAAATTTCCAAAGATAACCCGGTACTGATCATCAGAAACCTTCCATCTCATCAACACTGCTTCAGTATCATCAGGGGCAACCGACTGGCCGTAATACGCAGGTTCCTTTTTATCCGTAATCAGCATCATATAGAACATGCCAAGCGATTGGATAGACTGCCTCTGATTCATCATCTTTTCAGAACGCTGCTCCCTCGTCAACCGGCCCATTTCTTCCCTGGATTTCAAGCCAGCATCAGTCAGGTCTTCGCTGTCTTTAAGAGCATGGAGCTCCTGTGCAAGACTCATAAGGTCAACCTTCTTCGGATATCGCCCCGTAATTTCGGCAAAGAACTTCAAGCCTTCAAGAGCACCTTCTTCAGTCATGCTCGGCATTTTGTAGCCCTCTTCTTCCAGGGATTTGTAATCGGCCGGTATAGCCGGCTCAAAATCACTTGCAACGACTGGAATATCCCACTGGAAATCGGAAATAACAGCGCGAATATCCATCTGCTCATTCATCTTCATATCTATTTCCCAGAGCACCGGCAGCCAGGTTTCGACATCAACCCAGAGCTTTACTTCAACGTCCTCAGCCATGCCTGCCGAAAACATAGGATCTGTAGTTTTAAAACCCTCTACTTCTATGCCGTTAATCTCGGAGCGGCCAAGCTCGGTATATTTACAAGCCAGAATTTGCTTCATCATTTCCCGCGGGTCATTGTTCTGTTTTTTCATCCTGGCAAGTAAATCATCATTTAATTCCATCCGCATGTACTTTTTCTGCCCTGGCATAATCGAAAACATCAGTTTTTGTTCTGGAAGAATATACGCTATCGTGGTTATTTTTTTATCGGTATTAGGATCATTTACACTCATTTCCCATTTCACGCCGTATTCGGTTGAGATGATAGTCGTGCCTTGTATCTCTTGTTTTCTGGTGGGCATATGCGACATCATATCACCTGTCATTGTCATTTCCATCTTGTACATAAAGGCGCGGGTCTGTTCAATTCTTTCAAGGACATCAGCCAGAACAACACTCGAACTGTTCGAGCTAAAGAACGGTAGGCCAACAAGTATCGCAATGATTATTGCCGCGGCGGCGGCGAGTTTTGTAATCGGACTTTTCATAATTATTCTCCTTAGAACGCCATCTGGCGTTGCTGACTTTTGTGATTGCTGTTTAGCTTCGTTAAAGACGCAGAGCATTTGCCGGCGCAGGTCATCCCGGTGCTTCTGATTCGGCTCGGTGTTGATATTCAGCCGGTCTATAACTTTCTTGAACTCGGATTCGTCTTTAAACATTTTATGCCTCTCCGTCGTTAACAGTCTGCAAATTGTTTCGCAGCTCGTTAAGTATTCTGTGTAACCTGACGCGCAAGGTTGCTTCTTTTACATCTACAATCTGAGCTATCTGCTCGTATTTAAGGTTTTCAAAAAACCTGAGCGTAACAATGGTCTGGTGCTGCGTCTTTAGCTTCAGGATGGCCGTGTAAAGCTTCGGCCAGTGGGGCGAATTATTAGTACCCCCGGGGGCAAAGGCCGTCATTGAGCCGGCCGCTTCTTCGAGCAGCTTTTTGCGCCGAGTAGTCTTTCTTATATAAGCATTTGCCTGGTTGGCGGCTATGGCATACAGCCAGCTTTGGAAATCTTTCACAGTTCGGCCTCTAAAGGCGCCAATACTGCGAGCAACTTCAAGAAAGACCCCGGAAGTTACGTCCTCGGCAATCTCTTTATTAAAGAGCCGATACACACAGAATCCCAGGATGCGCTCATAGTGCATCTCGTACAGCCGGCCCAATGCTTCGGCCTGCGTGCGGGCCCTGAACACCAAGTCATCATCTATTCGCTCTACAACTTTTGCCATAGTACCAACCATTGTCACGGGTATAATTGCGCGAGAAGTGATTATGTTACACGAAATTGCGAAAAAATCCTGTAAAATACGTTAATAAAGTAGTAGTATACAGCAAACGCACGGAGGAAATTTGCCTTGAGGAATATCGGATAAAATTTTCGGAGAATATGACTGTGGAAAAAACGACGAATAATCTAATGGCCCGAAGGGACTTTTTACGCTGCTCGATATTGGCGGCATCTGGATTATACTTTGGAAATAAGCTCCATTCCGCAAAGGCAGATCAAAAAGCAACCGGCCGACCGAACATCGTACTGATTGTATCCGATGACCAAGGTTATGGGGATTCGAGCTGCTACGAGCATCCAAAAGAGGTTGCTACGCCCAATATCGACCGACTGGCCGCAGAAGGCATCCGAATGACAAACGGATACGCAAGTGCCTATGTCTGTGCGCCAACGCGGGCGGGCCTCTTAACAGGGCGATACCAGCAGCGGTTTGGCTTTTATGCCGCCGGTGATTCCAGGACTGGATTGCCATTGAGTGAAGTTACCGTGGCAGATATGCTTAGAAAGCAGGGATATGCAACAGCGGTCATCGGTAAGTGGCACGTTGGCATCGAGCCTGAATATCATCCTTTGAAGCGGGGCTTTGATGAATTCTACGGATTCCTCGGACACGGGGCGCATGATTATTTCGATCTCAAGATAACAAGCGAATTTAACTCCATTTATCGTAATGAAAAACCGATTAACGATACCGGCTATCTGACGGACAACCTGGCCCGCGAATCCGTATCGTTTATTGAGCGGCACAAAAATCAGCCCTTTTTCCTTTACCTGCCCTTTAACGCAGTTCACTGGCCCCTTCAGGCCCTCCAGAAGTATATAAAGCTCTTCAATACAGGTGACAATAACCGGGACATCTATCTTGCAATGCTGACGAGTATGGATGAGGCGATAGGAAAAGTTCTGGACGCCCTCAAGCGAACCGGCGCCGATGATAATACCCTGCTAATCTTTTTCTCAGATAACGGAGGCGCAAGAAAGAATTTTGCCAATAACGGTGCTTTGCGGGATTTTAAGCATAGTGTTTATGAAGGCGGGATACGTGTGCCGTTTATTGTTCGCTGGCCCGGCAAACTGCCAAAAGGGGCGGTTTGTGACGAGCCTGTCATTTCATTAGATGCCATGCCGACTATCTGCGCGGCCGCTGGTGCCAAGCTTCCCGACGAGCGTATATATGACGGCAGGAATATGCTTCCGGTTCTTCGAGGCAAAACGAAAGGGCCTTTGCACAAAACTCTTTTCTGGTTCGATAGCGAAAAACAGTGGGCGGTTCGAGAAGGAAAATGGAAACTGCTCTTTAATAGAGAAAGCTCTTTGGAGCTGTATGACCTTAAATCGGATATTAGTGAAAAAAACAATCTCGTAAAACAAAGGCCGGAAATTGTAAAACGCCTTCAGCAGGCCTACACAGACTGGAAAAATCAAATGTCCCCGCAGCTTACTAAAGCCGGAAGAGACAGACAAACTCCCACAACTACCGCCGGGCAGAATATAAAAAGACCGAACAGAAAAAACCGCTGAAACTTCACAATAAAAAACGTATTGCTCTGGAAAGGACTCAAAATTGGGGTTGTTTTGCATAAAAGATTGTATCTGGAAATATGTTATAATTGAAAGAGTGCCTAAAGTGACTAAAGTGCCTAAAGTGAGCTAAAGTTGGGTATATCATATCTCAGATTTCCTATTTAGTGAGGCTAGAAAAAGACTGCCTCTATAATTAGACGAGTGTGCAGTTTTGAGTCGAAAAAAGTCTCGATTTCCGATGCCGGATTCTTGTAACCCGATGTGAGAAAAGGAGATAATAAATTTTGAAAATGGATATTTTTGTTTTTAAGAGTGAGCGTTTTTGAACGAAATTGACCCCGGATTACATGGATTTCACGTTTTATTTACCATCGGATTAAGTAAACGATGGAAAAGAAATCATCGTACATGTAAATCTCTATTGAATAACAACTTATATTCAGTAAAAGTTGAAAACTCTATCTATGGTCGATTAGACAAATTTCGGGGCTCAATACCTTCACTTTCGTTATGGCTGTAATTCAAAACAGATTACACAAAATACCATCGACAAGTTCATACTCGAAAGAGGTAAAGAGGTAATACGCTCGACGCTTAATAAAGACATCAGACGCTGAGGATGCGAATTCTGCCGGCTTTAGGCACAGGTCTTAGACTCGGTGATATTGACTCAATAAGGATCTGTGATATTGACTTTGATAACAGCTCTGTCACTACAAGGAGCAAAAAGACAAGAAAGAGTATGGGCTCACGGCCAGTGCCGGTCCCGATCATGACTGAGCTGAAGAAATATGTTTCCGGATTGGATGCTAAACAAGCAAACATATTTAATAATAATTTCAGCCGGTACAGATGGAAACAGATACGCCGGAAACTTGGCTTGGATGATTTCAAATTTCATGATTTACGCAAGACCTTTGGTTCTGTACTTGCCCAGAACGGCGCTTGATTCTGGGAGAAAATGTTGCGTGATCGAAGCTCGATTTTGCTGATGTGTGTGTTTGTGTGATTCTACAAGATGAATTACGAAGGTAAAGGCTTTTGGCCTAGAAAAATCTGGGATCTTTTTGCATTAATATGCTGCCGATACCATAACGACGATATAGAATCTAGAAAAGTTACTTGAAAAAGTCCAGTTTACTCCTTATTAACAAATTGGCCTAAGATTCCCATGCATTAGCTTGCATATAATTACACCTTTGGTAGAATGTAAGTGGCAGAGAAAAAACGCTTTTTTCACCATTATCTTTTCGATGCGGTATTAAATTCGTATATGTAGATTTTGCCGGCTTTCGGGAAAGCATATGAAAATCTCATTAAAGTCAAAGTTAGTAGTTAGTTTCCTGGCAGTGATTATTATATGCGGTCTTGTTGCAACAGTAGTCGGCATGCGACTAATTGGTACCGGAATAATTAATCAGGCTCAGGACAAAGTGAAAAATGACCTGAATTCTGCCCGGGAGATATATCATGAAGAACTTGATAACCTCAAAGATGTGGTACGGTTCACTTCTGCCAGGTTTTTCTTAAAGGATGCCATTCGGAATAATGATTTAGAAAGGCTCAAAAAGGAATTAAACAAAATAAGAAAAGAAGAATTTTTAGATATATTAACTCTTACAGATAAAAATGGGCGGGTCATCGTTAGGTCACGGAATCCATCTATTAGCGGTGACAATCAAGCCAACGATGGGTGTGTGAGCAGAGTGTTATTGAGTGGGGAAGTAATTGCTGCGACAGAGATAGTACCGAGAGAAGAACTCATTAAAGAAGGGGTGGATTTGGCTGAGCAGGCGTATATTAAACTAATTCCCACCGCAAAGGCAAAGCCTAGACCCGAAACTGAGAATACTTCAGGAATGATGATAAAAGTTGGTGCACCTATTTTCGAATATGATGGCAGCCTCATTGGTATACTCTACGGAGGCAATTTATTTAATCGAAATTATGAGATTGTTGATAGGATCAAACAGACAGTATATCAAGGAGTCAAATATAAAGGAAAGGATATTGGCACAGCGACTATCTTTCAAGGTGATCTGCGCATCTCGACCAACGTTAAAAGAAAAGACGGAAGCCGTGCAATTGGAACGCACGTATCTGAAGAGGTATACGAACAAGTGCTGGTCAAAGGGCTACCTTGGATACACAGGGCATTTGTGGTTAATAACTGGTATATAACCGCCTATGAACCCATTAGAGATATCCAGAATGAAATAATTGGTATTCTTTATGTTGGAATTCTGGAAGAAAAATTTATGGATATGCGAAAGAGAGCTATTGCAATCTTTTTAGGGATAACGCTTGGCGGGATGGCTGTTGCTCTGATTGTTTCCAGTTTTTTGGCTAACCAAATATCGCGACCGATTAAACATTTGGTATTTGCCTCCCAGCAATTAGCTAAAGGCAATTTAGAATACGATATTAAACTCAAATTAAAGGATGAGATTGGGGAATTGGGAGAAACGTTCAACCTTATGGCTTCTTCATTGAGAGAGAGAGACGAACGGTTAAAAGAATACACACGGCAGCAGATAATGAAGTCGGAGCGGCTGGCTACTCTGGGACAACTTGCTGCTGGGGTGGCCCATGAGATAAATAATCCACTCGGTGCTGTCTTAATGTATACTCATCTATCCTTAGAGGAAATGCAAGCAGAGGATCCTTGCCGGAAGAATATAGAGAAAGCAGTGGCAGAAGCCACACGATGTAAAGATATTGTGAGGGGCCTTCTCGACTTCGCCCGTCAAACTGAGCCGAAGGTCGAGCTTTCCGATGTAAATGATATCTTAGAACGGACCTTAGCTCTGGTTGAAAATCAGGCATTATTTCAAAACGTTAACATAACCAGAGTTTTTTCTCCCTCTCTTCCAAAGGCAATGATGGATGGCAGTCAGATACAACAGGTTTTCACCAATATCATCTTGAATGGGGCTGAGGCCATTGATGGAGAAGGCGAGTTGACTATTACAACGAGGATGGCACCGGACAGTGAATCCATCGAAATTGAGTTCATCGACACAGGCTGTGGCATACCCCAGGAGAATCTGCAAAAGATATTTGACCCATTCTTTACTACCAAAGAAGTGGGCCGGGGAACGGGGCTTGGTTTGGCTGTCAGCTATGGTATCATTGCCAGACATAAAGGGGCCATAGACGTGACAAGTGAACCTGGCAAAGGAACTACTTTCATCGTCAGATTACCATTAGGAATGCAAGGAGAGTAAAATGAAGGGTCAGGCTAATATCCTGGTCATTGATGACGAGGAAAGTATGCGAGATTCATGTCAGCAGACGCTCTCTCGTGATGGAAACCTTGTAAAAGCAGCGGAGAATGGCTCAGAGGGGCTCATTATGTTAGCGAGAGAATCCTTCGATCTCATTATACTTGACCTAAAAATGCCCGGCTTGAGCGGTATGGAGGTGTTGAAGAAGATAAAGGAGGATGATCCTGAGTCTATGGTTATTGTTATTACGGGGTATGCAACCGTCGAGTCCGCTGTCGAAGCAATTAAAACAGGAGCCTTCGATTTTATTCCTAAACCTTTTACACCTGACAGCTTGAGAACAATAGTCAGGCGAGCGTTAGACAGGAGGGAGCTTGCTCTTGAGAACGTCCTGTTGCGAAGTGAATTGAAAGCAAGCTTTGGACCCGATGTGATTATTGGTCAAAGCAAATCAATGAAGAAGGTTGAGGAGTTAGTTCAGAAAGTCGGTCCGACTGATACAACAATTCTCATTTCCGGCGAGAGTGGTACCGGCAAGGAACTTGTAGCCAGGGCAATACACCGCCACAGTAGCAGAAAGGGTAAACCATTCGTGGCGGTAGATTGTGGGAGTTTAGTGGAAAATCTTTTTGAGAGTGAATTATTCGGGCACGTTAAAGGTTCATTTACCAGTGCTACTGCAACCAAATACGGCCGGTTTGAGCTGGCAAATGGAGGAACACTTTTCTTCGATGAGATTGGGAATATCAGCATAAACATTCAGACAAAATTGCTTCGGGTGCTCCAGGAAAGGGAGATCACGAAAGTTGGAGGTTCACAGGTTATCAAAGTCGATGTGCGAATCGTAACAGCCACCAACAATGACCTTCAGAAAGCCGTGAAAGAAGAAACGTTCCGGGAGGATCTATTTTACCGTTTGAGCGTTGTTCCGATCACACTTCCTCCGTTACGTGAGAGGAGAGATGACATCCCTCTGCTGGCTAACTATTTTTTGAAGAAGTATAATTTAAAGCGTAAAAAGAACATAAAGGCTATTTCTGATCAGGCGATGAAGGCTCTGGTTGAATACAATTGGCCAGGGAATGTAAGGGAATTGGAGAACGCCGTTGAACGTGCTGTTGTATTAGCCGAGAATGATGTGATTAAATCCTCGGACCTATTATATTATGGACTCAGTGTTGAGGCATATTCAAGATCATATATGTACAAGACTCAGCGTCTTGTTGATGTAGAGAGAGAGTACATCGCAAAGACACTTGAGATGTTCAGTGGACATAAGGGCAAAACAGCGAAAGCACTTGGAATAGACCGCAAGACTCTTCGTGTTAAGCTGAAGAGATATGGAATAGGATAGAAATGATTGAGGCGATCCTCCCCACTCTTGGGGAGGATTGCCCATATAAAGGACGATTGTGAAACAGATGTAGAATTCAAAAATACTTAAAAATACGTAGATAACTTATTTTTTAACAGCCACTTATGACTAACCTTAAGTGGTTTTTTTATTGTCTGGTACAGAGATTGCTAATTAAGATCGTAGAGCGAACTGGAGCATTAGCTTTTCTCCAAATCGCCGGTATCCCAGTGACCAAGGCTAATACAACCTTCGAGTAAATTATTATTCTGAAGGCTTTTTCATATAGAAAAGCTGCGAAAAGGATTAGTTCCATCGGCACGGAAGGTGTGTTACCGACGGGGACGAAGACTAACTTGAGCAAGAAAGGGAAGAACGGATGAAATTTGCATTACTGAATAGCTGACATGAAGTTAAATAAGCTATGGTGATATCAAATGAAAGTTGGATATAAGCGAATTTTGATAATAGACCCGGACAGTAAAGCAGCTCGAGATCTGTCTCCTCTTGTTGTGGACGAAGGTTACGATGTGGAAACGAGCAAAGGTATCAGGGAGGCGGCGGAGAGAATCAAGGATGTGAATTTTGACTGCGTTATTATGGATGTTGATCTGCCAGAGATGAAGGGTTATGAGGCAATCCCAATTCTAAAAGCGATTGATCCCAAATTACAGATAATTATGACCGCAGCCGAAAATACCATGGAATTAGAGGCCGAAGTGCGGAAGCAAGATATCTTCTTTTACTATATAAAGTCATTCGACCCGGAGGAGTTGAGAGAAGCAGTTCAAGACGTATTCAAAAAACTTGGAAAAGTCAAAAAGGTGAAAGAAATGAGGAAATCCCAAAAGGTTTTGATTATCGACGATGACTCGAGTTATACCGCAGCAATAACGCCTGTGCTCGAAGCCAGAGGTTATCAGGTCGAGGCTGCCTACAACAAAGAAGAAGCTATGGAGAAGATCGAAAAGTCCAAGCCTGATTTGATTCTCCTGGACATTATGATGGAGAAGCTAACAGATGGTTTTGACCTCTGCTACAAGCTAAAACATGATCCCGAGTTGAGTAAGATTCCCGTATTAGCTGTATCAGCAATTAATAATGAAATCGGCTTTATATTTTCTCCAGGGACGGATGGTGAGTATTTCCAAGCTGATGACTTTATAGAGAAGCCGGTAAAACCGAAAAATCTTCTTAAGCGGGTAGAGAAGCTCTTAAAAGCGTAGTAAGGAAGAGA
>JACNGQ010000417.1 GCA_014384025.1 Planctomycetota bacterium
GGAATCAGTTCAACTCCATCTAGATATCCTTGCCTTCTCAAAAATTCGTTCATCACTTGAATTGCATAATATCTAAAGAAATTATCGCTGTCTTCGCGCCACTTATGACAATCAACGATAGTGACATAGATATCCGGCACTTCGTCATATCGCCGTTTTATCTCATGGATGATGCTACTTTTCCCCACTTTTCGTATCCCAATGAGTGCGATAAAACATCGTTGTCCTTGCCTACGCACAGTCTCCACGCAGTTTTCGCATACATATTTAATATCGCGCTCACGTCCGAATAAAGCATTTCCTGCAACGGGTTCGTCTATATGAAATGGCATCGTTATTACCTCCCTGCGGAAGTTGTCAGAACGACCAAATTATGTGCGTATTTTATTAAAATATATTTAAGTAAGTATGAAGTATGAAGTATAAAGTATGAATTGAAAAAAACCTGATGGAGACTGCGTTTCCACCATCCAAAAGTTCAAGAAATTTATTGATACCTACTTAAAACATTCCTTTGTTTATCAAAGAATGTTAAAAACACACTTTAAATGGATAACACAAATACCCTCTACCCGGTATTAGCGGTAAGACAAAGTCGTCCGTTGCTTTTTGCCGGGCTACTTTTTCAGCAATCTTAGTTACTTTTTGCCACACTATACTAAATTATTATGCGTAAGTCAAGAGCTTGATTTTTTTGATTTGCAAGACGAAATAAGATATGGTATCCTTGTTGCATGCGCTCGCCAAGACTGTTAATTGCAATTTTAGTAATGACTTTCGGTCATTTAAGTACAAAATTCGTATGCTTAGAGGAAATTAGGAGAAATGAATTATGAACCAGCAACGTGACAAAACCACAGAAACGAAGCGTCCTAACATTCTTTTTCTGTTCAGCGACGAACACAGTTTTCGTTTTATGGGGCATGTGCCGCCGGAAGAGGGCGGTGAACCAGCATTTACACCAACGTTTGACGGTCTGGCTGACAAAGGCACCGTTTTTACCAATACCTACTGCCAGATGCCGCTTTGTACACCATCTAGGCTCTGCCTGCTGACGGGACGCGAGGTTCGACGTTGCGGTGCCTGGACTAATGAAGCCGTGCTTCGACCTGAACTGCCGACATTGCCGCGTGTGCTGGCAGACGCCGGTTATGAAACATGCCTTGTAGGAAAAATGCATCTTGGTGGTACTCTCCAGTTTGCCGGTTTTCAACACCGACCTTACGGCGACCTAACCGGGAAATGCGGTCACCAGTGGGAGCCGATTGACAGTCCAGACGCCCATACGATGCGGATGCGCACCGTCGGAGCCGGAATCACTGGAATACCTGAAAGCCTCATCCAGGATGAGATAGTCGCGCACGAAACCGTGGCGTTTCTCCGTGAACATCAGCACGCGCATCCCGAACAACCCTGGTTTCTCTGTGCATCCTTCAGCCGACCACATTTTCCGCTCACTGCGCCGCGCAGATATTTCGAACGCTACTGGCCAAATGGCGTCACCGAACCGAAGGTCGGCTCCACGGGTGATGCTTACGACCATCCTATGAGTGTCGGCATGCGGCGAGGTTTCCGAGCAGATGCTATACCAGATGACGAAATGATGAAGGCTCGGGCTGCTTATTTCGCCTGCGTTAGCTACCTGGACGAGGTAATCGGAGACCAACTTTTACGTCTGGAACGCGATGGTCTTCTCGAAAATACAATTATCGTTTACACAACCGACCACGGCGAGATGGCGGGCGAACATGGTGTTTGGTGGAAAAACGGTTGGTACGAAGGCTGTACGCGAGTTCCATTCATTGTGTCTCTCCCCGAACAACGTAGCGAGGAATATCCCCACCACGAATGTCGGACCCCGGTTGGATTGGTCGATTTGTTCCCAACACTCTGTGCGTTTGCTGGCGTCAATCCACCGGAGGACTTAGACGGTATTGACCTCTCCGCGGCTGTTCTCGGAGAAGCCGCTACATCGGAACGCCCGATTTTCTGCGATGCTCTCACCCCACGCTGGGGGGCTGGAACCGAATTCCGAATGATTCGCTGGAACCAATACAAGTACGTCCGGTTTCGCCAGGCGCCGCCGTTGTTCTTCGATTTGGAAAATGACCCGGAGGAACAGCATAATCTGATAGATTCTGCTTCCGGCCCCTCAAAAGATGCGCTGGAAAAATTGCAGATACTTGCTGAGAACTCCATAGATTTTGATGCCGCCGAACACGAGCGGATAGAACGCGATGGCGAATTACGGCGAAAATACGCCCAAAATCTTCCCCCAGCCATGGGAAACCTCTATATCATGCCTTCGGGCAAACTTGTGAATGCTGATGATGTTATATATCATCCGACTGTCATCAGTGAACACGCCGCTGACGCTTTCGCTGATTGGCCAGGGGAGCTTTCTATTGATGATTTTACTTTCGATGGGCCACTCGGCTCCCAAGGTACCACGATTGAAAAGGTCCGCAAAAATCACTTTAAGGCGACGCTTGGACACGCGCCAAATCATGAAGACTGGTGTAATAAACTTCAGTTTCAAATCACCCGAAACGCAAAAGGCAATACCCTACACCTTGACGTAGTATTCAACGGCGGTAATGCCTATATCCTCAACGAGTATTTCCACTCATGGTCCTATGACGGCAAGAATTGGCATCCTATACATTGGACAAAGCAGTCTAAGGATTCAAAAGAAGGCGACACTCTGATTTTTCCCAAGTTCACCGAAGATTGCGTCTATGTTGGACATCAGGTTCCAATGTCTTACGAAGACTTAGTGGAAATGGTCGAAACATGGGAGAAAAGCTCTTACGTTAAAGCTCATGTTCTAGGCAAATCGTTGGGCAAGAGAAATATCTATCGGCTGGAAATCACTGACCCCGAAAGCTCTTATCCAGAGAATGCGCGTTGGGGACACTATTTTACGAACCAGCACCCTGGCGAACACAATTCCCAATGGCGAATGGTGGGGATGATTAACTGGCTCTTGAGCGATGAAGGCAGTGATTGCCGCAAGCGAAGCAGTTGCCATTTCGTCATCATGATGAGTCCTGACGCTTCATCACACGGATGGTATCGGGTGAACGCCCAGGGCGTAGACATGAATCGCTCTTATCAAGCCGCAGGCTCCGACCAAAAAACGCAGGCGCACGAAGCCTACATTTGCCAGAAGGACCTGGAAGCATTGATGTCTTCCAAAACTCCAGTGGCTGATGTGTGGAGCATGCACACCTGGGGTGGAATCGTGGAGCCAATCTGTACGCCTGGACCCGAGATGGGAAGCACAGTCGGCTCGTGGACGAAGCTCAAGGAGATTTTGGAACGCAACGACCTGAAAAATCTGGTGAAGCCACTGACTGTGCGCGAAGAATCGGGTGACCCAACATACTGGACTGGTGGGCCGCACACGCAGTTCGGTGTCACAGCGTTTCTGTGTGAGGGCGCGGGGGGCCTATACACAAAACAGGAGAACCTGGATTCTGGAGTCGTGCTAATCAAGAGTATCGCTGAATACTACGCGAACCACAAAATATATTAGATACACAGGAGGCTTGCTTTATGACATCGTCAAAACACGCTGAAAAGATTCCGCTTAACATTAGTGGTGTCATCCCCAGTCTCAGTGTTAAGGCAGACCTTACCCCGGCTCGGAGTGAGAGCGGAATTGGGGCTCTCATGCCCTGGGCTGGTAAACTCTGGCTCGTTTCGTATGTCTCTCACAAGGCAGGTAGCGGTTCTGGCACTGGGCTTTATGAAATCGACGAAAACTTGTCTATGCGGAAGCATCCTGAAAGCGTCGTCA
>JACNGQ010000128.1 GCA_014384025.1 Planctomycetota bacterium
TTATAAACGCCGGTATAGGTGGACTCTATCCGCTCGGATGGGGCCTGGATCAGGCTGTGCGGTTCCTCGAAAAACACAGTCACCCGGACCTTTCTGCGCAGGAGCTTGCCTATAAGCTCGTCGAGGCCGTGGAGGATTTATATTGTGGCAAACCGGGGGATGATGTCAGTGTCGCAGTCATAAAAGTTCGACATAAACTCATGGCCACCTTTTTAACCGGCCCGCCGGTGAACAAAGATATCGACGAAGAGACTGTCAGGAAGCTTACACAACGTCCCGGCTTTTTAGCAGTGTGCGGGGGAACCACGGCTAAAATTGTTGCCCGCTATCTGGGGGGTAAACCTTTGGACGTTGACTTGGCCACAATGAAACCGGATGTGCCTCCTCTTGCAAAGCTCGAAGGTATAGACCTGACGACTGAGGGTATCCTGACGCTTAGCAGGGCCAACGACCTGCTTCAATCGGGCGCCAACAAAGAGACGGTAAAGTTCGGTACAGATGGGGCCTCAGCATTGATCCGCATGTGCCTGGAGGTCGATCACATCCATTTCATGGTGGGGCTGAGTGTCAACCCGGCCCATCAGAACCCCGATCTGCCCCGGCAACTTGGCATGAAATTAGCCGTGGTGCGGGAGATTGCAGATGAACTTCAAAAGAGAGGCAAGGAGGTAAGTATTGAAACCATCTGACATTAGGCTTCAATAAGCATAAGAACCCGGTGTTGAACCGGCAAATTTTGTATTGACGAAAGATATAACTTAAAATAAAATTACTATCCTAATTTGATGATAAATTGGTCAGGTAATGGTGAATATGACGAAAGAGAATGAACTTGTTGAACAGATAATAGACCGTTATGACGCTGATACTGGAATGCTTATACCTATAATGCAGGACCTTCAGGCGGACTGTGGGTACCTGACGCAGGAACATCTGCGATGTCTGGCCAACCGCCTTGATGTCCCAATGAGCCGTATCTATGCCGTGGCAACTTTCTATTCTTCGTTCCGGCTTTCCCCAAAAGGGCAACATGACGTAACACTCTGTATGGGCACGGTCTGCTATCTCAAGGGTGCCCCGAAAATTTCTGAGGCCATTAGCCGGGAATT
Organism: Planctomycetota bacterium; assembly: GCA_014384025.1. Classification (GTDB taxonomy): domain Bacteria; phylum Planctomycetota; class Phycisphaerae; order Sedimentisphaerales; family Anaerobacaceae; genus NIOZ-UU13. The sequence goes on from JACNGQ010000128.1 coordinate 1,110, forward strand.
CCAGGTTGAGCCGGGCAGCACCACGCGGGACCGGCTTTTTACTCTACAGGCTGTTAACTGTGTCGGTGCCTGTGCTCTTGCCCCAGTCATGATAGTAGATGGAAAATATTACGATGGCGCTACTCCTGATTCTGCCCTTGAAATTCTACACGAGCTATCCCCTGCCGAAGAAGCCGCCGAGACTGCCGCTAAGGAGGCCAAATCTTGATAAGTATTCCTGTAAAGCTCAAAAAACCTGCTGATATCGAAGCCTTCGCACACTCACTGAAGAATCCCGAACACACCCCAGCCAGGATTGTCAGAGTTTGCATCGGGACAGGCTGTGCAGCTAAGGGTTCGCGAAAATTATATGAACTTTTTCTCGAAGCAGCTAAAGAACATGGCGAAAATATCCGCATAGAGGCTAAGTGCGTCGGCTGTCACGGCTTCTGTGAACGGGGCCCTATCGTGGTAATAGAACCGGGAGAAATATTTTATCAGCAGGTTGAGGAGCCTGATGTTGCCGAGATTTTCCGCGAAACGGTTCTCGGTGGCAAAATCCTCGATAGGCTCTTATACGAAGACGCAGGTACGGAGAAAAAAGCCAGGACAGAAATGGAGATACCTTTTTACAAGGTTCAGCATCGTATTGTTTTGGCAGGCAACGGCCGGATCGACCCGACAAAAATCACCGACTATATTGCCGAAGGAGGATACAGTGCTATTGCAAAGGTATTGTCCTCGATGACGCCTGAAGAGGTGATTAAGGAAATAGAAGTAGCGGGGCTGAGGGGGCGCGGCGGCGGCGGCTTTCCCACTGCGCGGAAATGGCGATCCTGTCGAGAAGCTGATGGCCTGCCCAAATATGTCATCTGCAACGGTGACGAAGGTGACCCGGGAGCCTTTATGGACCGCTCCATTATGGAGGGAAACCCTCACTCTGTCATCGAGGGCATGCTCATCGGCGCATATGCTATCGGATCGGAGCACGGCTACATGTATGTCCGTAATGAATATCCCCTGGCCATTGAGCATTTGAAAACAGCTATCTCGCAAGCACGGGAAATGGGACTCCTGGGTCAGAACATCCTAAACAGCTCGTTTTCTTTCGATATCCGAATCAATCGCGGCGGCGGAGCGTTTGTCTGCGGGGAATCCACTGCCCTAATGGCTTCGCTGGAAGGTTGCACGGGCGAACCCAGGGCAAAGTATGTACACACTGTGGAAAGCGGTCTTAGAGGTAAGCCCACAAACCTTAACAATGTAGAGACATGGGCCAATGTCCCACAGATCATAAACCGGGGCGGCAAGTGGTTTGCCGGCATTGGAACGGAAAAATCCAAAGGAACCAAGGTCTTTAGTCTGGTTGGAAAGGTATTAAATACCGGGCTGGTGGAAGTTCCAATGGGCCTGACACTGAGACGTATCATCGATGAAATTGGCGGAGGGATGCGTGATGGTAAGCGCTTCAAGGCAGTCCAGACCGGAGGCCCCTCAGGCGGATGCATACCCTCGGAAAACCTCGACACCCGCGTGGACTTCGAAGAACTAACGCAACTCGGTTCGATGATGGGTTCCGGTGGTATGATCGTTATGGACGAGGATACTTGTATGGTGAGGGTTGCAAGGTACTTCACCGAGTTTCTTCAGAAAGAATCATGTGGTAAATGCACCCCCTGCCGCGAGGGCATATCCCAGATGCTCTACATTCTCGACCGAATAACCGATGCGGAAGGACAGGTTGGGGACATAGAGAGACTTGAGGAGCTGGCAGAACTATTAGAGGGAACAGCTTTATGTGCCCTCGGGAAGACTGCCGCAAATCCTGTTATCTCTACAATACGCTATTTCCGAGACGAATACGATGCTCATATCCGGGACCGGCGATGTCCGGCAAAAGAGTGTCGCGGCCTTTTCCGTTACGAGATTGATGAAGAGGCCTGCAAGGCGTGTGGAATCTGCCTGAAAAATTGCCCGGTAAATGCAATCACCGGCGAAAAGAAGGTTCCGCATGTGATTGACCAGGATAAGTGCACGCTCTGCGGAATGTGTTGGGAAAAATGCCCCTTCACTGCCGTCTTAAAAATATAAAGAAAGGTAAGCCAGTGCCAACAGTAACCATAGATGGACGTAAAGTAAGGGTTAAAAAGGATGCGACCGTTCTCGATGCCGCTAACAAGGCCGATATCTGGATTCCCACTCTTTGCTATCACCCTGCCCTTTCACCCGATGCGGCATGTCGGCTCTGTATGGTGGAGCTTGACCGGGGCGAATGGAGACAGCTTATAACAGCTTGTAATTACCCCGTAAGAAAAGACATAGTCGTTTACGTTTCCAGCGAGCGGGCTAAAATGGCCCGTCGCGGTGTTATGGAACTATTGCTTGCAAGGGCGCCGGAGAGTGAAGAGCTCAAAGCATTGGCTGCACGTATAGGTGTCAAGGAAACGCGTTACCCAACTGTTACAGAGTCTCAGCGAAATTGCATTCTATGCGGTTTGTGTGTTAAGGTTTGTGAAGAGATAATCGGGCAGTCTGCTATCGGATTTACCGGACGCGGCGTCGAACGCACAGTGGCGGCGCCATTCCGGCAGCCATCCGAAGACTGTATTGGCTGCGGGGCATGCGTCGCTGTTTGCCCCGTGGGAACAATCAAAATGAGGATTCATAAATCCGAGCAGGAGGTGGAGATATCTCCGTTCAAGTCACGGGTCAAATTACTTGTCTGCGAGGAGTGCGGAGAGCCTGTTGTCAGCATGCAGGTAAATGAGCGGGTCCTGGGCATGGTCAAAGGTAATATAGAAGATTTTCTCAAACATTGGCGCCTTTGTCCGAAATGCAGAAGATCAAGAACTGCCGCACGATTCCAGGAAGTCACCGGCTGCGAAAAGGATTAAAAGCCCCGGAACGTGACATTCACTTTCTAATGCTCAATTAGCATTTTGTCGAATACATTCGACGCGATTGGATAATCGAGCAGATATAAATGGGAAATCCGGACTAAGAAAGCTGCACGGATGGTTTCTACATATAGGCCAATCAGGCATTGACCGCAGACTTCTTTGCGATCCGAAGCCAAGCGGGACGCCGCTGGGAAAAGTGTATGCAAAACAAGGCCGACATGATTGGAAAGCCAATTGAAGCGCCCGAAATTGAAGAGCCCACACCACTCGGCGCGGCGGTTCTGGCGGGCATCGGTGTCGGCCTGTATAAAGATGTACAGGATGCTTATGACAAGATTTACAAGCCGGGGAAAATTTATAAGCCGAATCCCGAATTGACAAACAAATATCCTCAGTGGTCCAAGACCTTCGAGGAAATTTATCCTTCGCTGAAGGACTTAAACACCCAGCTATACAGCCTGCTTGACCGTCCCGAGCTACTCTACTTATTAAAGAAAACTATTTCAGTTTGATAACCGAAAGTGTATATGGCTTGTCCCAGGCCGAGTTAATTACGCCCTCGAAAGGCCAGTCCATATTGGAAATAATTACTTCATTACCCCGAAGGATGGCTTCGCAGGGCTGGTCGATTCCACCATCGGCGCCATCGGTATCGCCGTTCATTGCGATTGTTTCGACGGAGCCGTCTGGATACACGAATTGTATGGCGTTTTGAACCATATCCGCAACGATAATTCTATTGGTTTTGGGATCACAGAAAAGGCCATCGGCGCACTTCATCTTTGCATCCTTAACGAAGATACTGTTAGAAGTGACGTTGTCCCGCTTATCAAACGTTATCTTGTGGATTGTCCCGTCGGCGAAGTTTCCACAATAGAGATTGCCTTTGGTATCAAAGCAAAGACCGTCGGCTCCGTAGCCAATGGTCTCGTGATATGTCTTGATCTTTGCAATTAGGTGCGGATCATCCTCAAGAGGCATTTTCATCTCAACGCCTTCTTCACCAATCCTGAAGCGGAAGATACCGCTAATCAGAGGTTTCGAGCCCGGCACCATAACCGTATCGCTGACGTATAGGTAGTTGCCCTTAATTGCCACAGCGTTGGCAACATTCAGACCGGAAACTACTGCAATCGCCCTCTGCGGCCGCCCGTTCCTCATGACAATCCGCATCACACGCGAAGTCTGCGGCGTATCGGGACTAAACTGGTTGTCCGCATAGTACAGATCACCGGACGGAGCCAGACAAATACCCATGGGACCCGCCTTTTCTGTTTTCGGATGCAGTGGTGGAATGAAGAATTTTGAAACTTTATTATCAGCCGATATCTTCATGATAAACGCGCCGGGCGTCGGATCGTTAAAGTTCGGCACTGACAAGACAAAGCCGCCGTCCGGCATAAGTGCCATTCCATCCGGCGTATTACAGTAGTCCGGCAGCTCAACGAGCAATCTGGCCTTTTTCAGACCAACCAGCTTCTTTGCATTGTTGGTGCAGCCGGTAACGACAAAACAGCAAATTACAGTCACAACGACAGATACGATCACAAATTGTTTCTTTAACATAATTACTTCTCCTTAAGAATCTTGCTTAATTTTCATATTCCTGCCAGACGCTTACATTCGGTGACCAAAGCATCGCCGATAGTCCTGAACAGCGAGGACAATTATTCGATTCCACTGACTATTGCGCGATGGTTTAAGCCTCTTTATCATATCTACATATCGCCCGGTCGCCAAATCTCAAGATAGCATATCACTATTGCTTGCAATTTCAAGGATTCTTGTTAATGTTTATGAATCTGGATTTGAAAAATAAAGTTGCGCTGGTAACCGGAGCTTCACAAGGTCTGGGAAAAGCGACCTGTTTGCTGCTGGCCTCTGAAGGAGCGAAGGTTGCTGTCCACTATCGGAGCAGCAGCGAACGCGCCGAAGAGGTAGTTCAGGAAATTAAGGCCAAATACAACACCGAAGCCATCTCGGTATATGCCGACGTGGGTAAAGAGACCGATGTTTTAACCATGTTTGAGAAGATAGACGAGGTATTCGGCCGAATCGACATTCTTTCTTAATAATGCCGCTTATTGCCCGACGTGCCAGGTGGCGGATATGACCGAGCAGATGTGGAACCATACGCTGCAGGTCAATCTTACAGGAACCTTCCTTTGCAGCCGGGAGTTTGTCAGGCGTCTGCTTGATAGCAACAACCGGGCCGCATTGTAAACATCAGTTCGCAGGCCGAATTTCGCGGCTCGACCACGGGGTACGCCACGTATGATGCAAGCAAGGGCGGGATAGTATCGTTTACAATTTCGCTCGCGAGGGAGGTCGCCGAGAAGAATATTATGGTCAACTGCGTCGCTCCCGGCTTAATGCACACAGAAATGATGGATGCGGCACTGTGAGCAAATAAACCGAAATATATCGACAGAATTCGCATCCGTCGGTTCGGCAAACCCGAGGAAATCGCCCGCGTGGCGGTTTTCCTTGCGGGCCGGGGCAGCGACTACATGACCGGTGCCACAGTAGATGTCAGCGGCGGCCTTGCGATGCGGTAATGACATCTCCACCAATCCCTGAAACCACAACGAAAACTACAGCGTCCAGCCCTTTCTATATGGCGGATCGACGAATACATTTGCCTCGGGACAATTCGTGAACTTCATGGCTCGTGCATCCCACTGCAGTTTCATACCGGGCATCTTCAAAGCTACGACGCCCAACATTGCGATTTCCGTTAGCGGTCCGCCGTACGAAAAGTCCGATCCGGCCTTCCGCCCTTCGCGGATAGCCCGCAGCCAGTCGTCGTGATGCTCCTTCACTCTCGGAATCTTCTTCTCCGGAACCTCGTACGCCTTCATCGCCTTCTCGGGAATAATCCGAACGCCCCCTGCCCCGTGCGAGCCGTACATAATGACACCCTCATCGCCATATACATAGGCCCCCGTATCGACGCCCTTCCGGCCCGGCTCCAGTTCCTTCGCCCGTGGTATCTTACAGGTTCCGCTATGCCAGACCAGAGTAATCGGCCCGCGTACACCCTTGGCCTCAAACTCAAAAGTTATTATATCGCCCTTCGGATAAGCGTCACCCTGTGTCTTCGGGTCGTAGTTATCAGCCTGGGCAACTATAGTGCTTGGCGCACCCAAATCAAGGGCCCAGAATACGGGGTCAACTACGTGGCAAACCCAGTCGCCAATCGTGCCGTTGCCGAACGGTACCCAGCCGCGCCACGACCCCGGCAGGTAGGCGGGATGATACGGCCGCCACTTGGCCGGGCCAAGCCAGAGGTCCCACTCCAATTCCGGGGGTACTTCATGCTTCTCGCTCAGGCTTTGCAGCCTGTCTATTCCCGAGTTGACCGCCGAGCAGCCGCAGTGTATCGTGTGCACGCTGCCGATGGCGCCGTCCCATACCCACTCGCAGAACCGGCGGATGGTATCATAGGAATGCCCCTGGTTCCCCAACTGGCTCACCACTTTGTACTCCTTTGCCGCATTCATAAGAGCTCGGACCTCTCCGACCGAATGAGCTAAAGGTTTCTCGCAGTAAACATGCTTGCCCCGCTTGATAGCCGCCATGGCCGCCACCGCATGGAAATGGTCCGGCGTACCGACGACAACCGCATCGATTTTATCTTCCATCTCGTCGAACATCTTGCGAAAATCACGGTACACCTTTGCCTTGGGATACTTCTTGATTGTAGAGGCTCGCCGCAGGTCAACGTCGCACAAAGCCACAATGTTATTGCCGCCGGATACGGAGTCGATGTCACCGCCTCCCATACCGCCGGCGCCGATGCCTGCGATATTCAGCTTTTCACTCGGAGCCGTCATCCCGCGCCCCAAAACATGATGTGGCACAATAGTCACAGCCGCAAAGGTCCCGGTTGATGCTTTTAGAAAATGACGTCGTGACATGTTCTTACTTGTCCTGCTCATACTCACACCTCACAATAATAATGTTGCTTCTTTCCCCGGCCCGCGTTCACCAGAACCCTTTGCACATACCCTCAAACGAGCTAATCATGCACAAACGAACCAGTTTTTATTCATCTTAAGTGTACCACATATATATAAAAATTCCACACTAAATCCCCGATACGCTATACAAAAAAACGTCATCCCGACCGCAGTGGAGGGATCTATTCGAATACCTGCCCGAAGGGCCTCATTAATTTTGCTTTTTAACTTTTGATTTCCAATCTCCAATTCTCTAATCTCTAATTAACTAATTCTCTAAAATCCCTTTGCTATTTCTCTATCCATTTGATAACCTGATAAAAGTTCGATATCCTGAAAATCAACGGAAAGGACCAAAGATGTCAAATCAGCAAATAACTCGTCGTACATTTCTCGCCACAGCAGCTTCATCGTTCGCATTCACATACATTCCAAAATCCGTCTGGGGCGCCAACGAACGATTCTACCTGGCGGGCATCGGTGTAGGCGGCAAGGGGGCCGGTGAAGTAAAAGACCTAACCCAGGCCGGGGCCACATTTGTGGCGCTCTGCGACGTCGATGGTACTAAAGCCGCCGGCACATTCAAAAGCTTCCCGAACGCCACACGCTATACAGACTTCCGCATCATGCTCGAACAGGAAAAAAACATCGACGCCGTCACAGTAAGCACGCCCGACCACACGCACGCGCTGCCGTCCCTGATGGCAATGTCCATGGGCAAGCATGTGTACTGCCAGAAACCGCTGACTCATTCGATATATGAAGCACGCCTGATGACCAACGCGGCCAGATACTACAGAGTGCAGACCCAGATGGGCAATCAGGCGCACGCCGGAGAACCGATCCGACGCGGCGTCGAGCTTGTGCGTGCCGGCATCATCGGCCCGGTGCGAGAGGTACACGCATGGACCAACCGCCCTATCTGGCCGCAGGGTCAAAAAGCGCTGGATGAGCGTAAACGCCTCGCCGCCCAGCCCAAACCGGCCGACCTCGATTGGGACCTCTGGCTCGGCCCGGCCCCGATGCGCAAATACAACGCCTGCTATGTACCCTTCAAGTGGCGAGGCTGGTGGGATTTCGGCACAGGCGCGCTCGGCGACATGGCCTGCCACATCATGGACATGCCTTTTTGGGCGCTCGATCTCGGCTCGCCGCTGAGTGTCGAAGCCGAATCCGGCGGCCAGACCGCCGAGACCGGCCCCGACTGGTCAACTATCACATATATGTTCCCCCCGCGCCCATCGGTGGGAGGCGGCAAATACGGCGGCGCCGTCGGCCCGGAAGCCGCGGTCAAGCAACCTGAGGTTAAGTTCGTCTGGTACGATGGCACCAAAGATGGCAAACAGAATGCGCCATACAAACTGCTCCAACAGGCAACCGAAGAGGCCCGAATAAGTGACACACCCAGCCAGGTCCCCAACACCGGCCGAAACAGAAAGAGAAAACCCCCTGCCATAGATGCCCCTCAGCGCTGGGATATGGTCCTCGTCGGCGATAAGGGATTGATGGCGTTCCAGCGAGGCGATACCGACTGTATTGTCACACCCTCCGAGCGTCTGAAAGAATTTGCCGATATTCCAAAAACCATCCGCCGTGTGCCCAACGAAGATACAGAGTGGCTCCAGGCCATAAAAGGAGGACCGAAACCGCTGTCCAGTTTCGATTACTCCGGCCGGCTTACCGAAATGGTCCTGCTCGGCAATCTCGCCGTCCGCCTCGATAAAAAGATTAACTGGAATGCAAAAACGCTAAAGGTAACAAACGCCCCCGAAGCCGACAAACTAATCCGGCGCAATTACCGCTCCGGCTGGGACATTACCTTACCAACAGCTATCTCACGAATCGGCTAAAAAACGCATGCCCCGTTAGAGTGCCTTTTACTCTAATGGGGTCATCCCAACCGAGGCGTAGCCGAGTGGAGGGATCTGGCTCACAATATTACGTGTGTATACGTCTAAAAAAAAAGAAAATCCAACGATTCTGAAATCTGAAATCCTTTCTTCAATCACAATAGTAAATAGTCAATAGTAAATATTAAATCGAAAGTGCTTGCCCCACCATTTATTCGCAATACAGCCGGAAGTTGCGATCTGACACAACCGTCATTTCGAGCTTGTCGAGAAATCTGTTTAAAATAATTGCCATTCTTAACGTAGTGAAGAATCTCAAACCCCAATAACAAATAGTCAATAGTAAATATTCAATCGAAAAGGTTGCCCTTATTTTCTTTCCAATTCTTCAATCTCTAATTCTCTAATCCTCTAATTTTTCTTTTGCCTTTCTATATTTTCTCTGTTATTCTCTACTCATAAAGGCATGAGACCGCTGGGAGCGGAAACAACACGAGATGCGAAACTGTTTGGTGGAAATTGCGAATTTATGTAGGAAAGTGATAATTCATGAACAATATTATTCTGGTTGGTTACATTAGACGCGCAATTTAGTGTCGAAGGATTAACGCGTTGCCGGAGAGATGAATGTCTGAAGATAAACCGAAAAATATAGACGAATACAAAAATTGGCTCAAGGATAAACATGAGGTTTTAATAACGAACCGTACCAAAACATACTATGAATCAGTTGCAAATACGATAGTCAAGGATTTCTCGAACTCAGCTTTATGGAATGCTTTATTGAATGAATTAGAGTTGATAAACCAAGAATATTATCTTAAAACAAGTTACAACCTTCTTTATGCAAATATCACACCCGATTTGAAAGTTAAGCCCTTCAATTCATTTCTTTTGAAAACCTTACGTAAAAATGTTTTAGAAAACTCTAAATGGCCTGAAGAACCAGAGCAAGGATGGATTTTGCCCAGTAACTGGTACACCCAAATAAATGATATTACGCGAACACTGATAATAGTGAAATATTTAGACGGTGTGAACTTTCTCGTAGAGAGAATTCAGCCGATTGTGGAACAATATGGTTCACTGTTTAATGTTGATTTTGAAGCTAAGGAGGAGGGGTATTATGCAGCTCACTTATATGTGCAATATGATTGCCAAATTCCACAGGAGAACTGGGACGTGGAAAAGATTCAGGCTATGATTGAAATACAAATAACGACTCAATTGCAGGAGGTTATTCGGAGATTGCTTCATAAATATTATGAAGACCGACGTGAACGAACTAAAGAGGATGGGCTCAAGTGGCAGTGGGACTATAAAAGCGATGAGTTTGGCGCTAATTACCTGGGGCATATTCTCCACTATGTAGAGGGTATGATTGTAGATATTAGAGAGAGGCAAAAGGAGCCGATGTTATGAAACAGGAAATGACCACATACTTAAAAACTATCGGAATTACAGAACATTATCTTAAAAGAGCCCGAGAGGTCTACGATTTCTATAGCGATTTCGTAGGCGAGGATATACTTGATATTTTTGTATGCGAATATTTAGACCAGGAAGGAGCAAGGCATTATGAAAGCTTATGGTTGTTCACACAAAACTATATCATGGAGGCAAAGTCGTTTCTTACAAGGGACGATTTCGATGTTGCTCCTATAAAAAAACGAATAGTATTTTATGCAATTACGAAAGAAAATTATGATTTCAAGAAAGCGGACGACAAGTCGAGAATGAGCGTAGATATGATGCTCCAATATCAGTTCACGTGTGTTTTTAAAGCATCTAAGGAAAATTGCGATTACTTGCGCGAAATATTGTTGAAACACATAAAAACAAATATTTAAAAGAAATGCTTAGGTGATTCCATTTAACGACCATATTTTTTAATAGAGTGTTATCGAGAAGCGATGCATAATAACAAGATTTAGAAGTAGTTTTCTATGAAATCCTTTTAACCACAAAAGCCTACTACCCTCTCAAACTCCAAATAGCCACACCTAATCCCTCTCTATCCTACCTCGAAAAATCGAGCAGTTTCGACAAAAAACACAAAAAACCAACCAAAATCCTCAAAAACAACCACATTCTTTACCAAATATCCCCCTAAATATGAATAATTAATCATCGATAATCGTTGCTATCAATCCAGTAATAGTGATTTTTTATTTGTCGAAACCGGCCTACAGTGTGTTATAATAAAGCTCATCAAGCATCCTGCGAGAGGCATCATGTCTGGAAAATAATTGTTGGTTTAGGCCATCATTAAAGCGGCTGTTTTTTATGGAGTCAGATTATGAAAAACATGAGACTTTTGACAATTGGATTGGCATTTCTCCTTGCCTTTCTTGGCATTAATTCTTGCCGCAAGCAGCCCGAACAAGCGTACAAGAAAAATAGCATGAAAATGACGGGAACGTTCATGACTGTAACCGAATCTACCTTTCCTTCTGAAACCCAGTTCACCACGGACAAACGGCGTGCCGAGAATGTTACTATCGAAACGGGCACGTTGACCTGTACTGCTGATACTGCGCTGTTCAACGAGGAATCCGGCCAAATGCGTCTTACCGGCAATGTTGTGGTACGTACTGCCGACGGCATAAAGATCACGGCCGAAGAGGTCGTTTTCACAAGCGATTCTGCTGTAGAGGATAGTAACAGTTTGCCCAGATAGCTCTTCTAGACCATGTACCGTGAAATGTTGCGCACCATTTACTGATTAGGCACCACCCTTCAAGGCTGTTTTCGTTCAAAAACGCGCACTCTCAAAAACAAAAATAAAATATTTCAATATTTTTTATCTCCTTCCATAATAACGACTTACAAATCCAAGACCACGAAAAATACCGGATTTTTCGGCTCAAATCTGCACACTCGTCTAATTATAGAGGGAGGCTTTTTTTCGCCTGCCGAGCTTGTCCTCGAAAGTCGTAATCGCCGATCCAGTCGTTAATTACCGTTTTTATGCGGTAAAGGAGCCTTACAATGATATTAGTACCGCTACTCGCGGCTTTTACAATCCTTAAGGGTTTTTTGAATTTGAGTCATTTGGATTTTGATATTGTTTCGGATTTAGATATTAGGATTTCGAATTTGTGCTATATAAATTCTACGAATTCTTACGTACGAATTTATAAGCAAATTATGCAAAACAAAGCCAATTTTAGAAATGATAAAATGAACATAAACTTAGACATGACAAGCAAATACAAGATATTATCCGCTGGCTCAGGCCAAAAAACAAAGCCAATTCAAACCCAATTCAAAGCCAATTTAAGCCAATTCAAACCCAATTTAAGCCAATTTCAAACCCAAACAAACCCAATTCAAACCCAATTTATACGAAATACACTGGAGTTTACCCTCGATGTTAGCTCACTTGCTTTTCTGTCGGGGGCGAATCTTACCAACCTAAAGGTTGTTTCTAACACAGCGAAAGCCATAGATATCATATCCGAAGCAGACATCGGAATAGCCGGGATCTTCATTATAGCGATAACCGCTCCTGCAGCTATCGGCACTGAACTTCCACGCCCCGCCGCGAACCACCTTTGTTTCGCCTGTCTTCGGCCCTCTCGGATCCTCCTCAGGGCTTTGTTGATAATAATCCACCTGGTAAAAATCGTTGCACCACTCCCAGACATTACCGCACATATCGTACAGGCCCCACGGATTAGGCTTTTTCTGCCCTACCTGCCGGGGTTTACCGCCGGAGTTGCTATCCAGCCACGCATAATCCGCCAGTTTAGACGAATCATTACCGAAGAAATACATTGTTTTACTACCCGCCCTGCATGCATATTCCCATTCCGCTTCCGTAGGCAGCCTGTATCCGTTCGCGCTAAAATCACATTGCCACGTCTGCAAATCATAGCAGGGCTGGAAACCCTCCGCAACAGAACGGGCATTGCAGTATTTGACCGCGTCGGACCAGCGCACCTGCTCCACGGGATTTTTGTCCGCCTTCCAGCGGGAAGGATTTTCTCCCATGACCTTTTCGTACTGCTCCTGAGTTACCGGATACTTATCTATATAGAACGAGCTTACAGCAATCTCATGAGGTGTTGCGTCTATCTCCTTCTCATTTCCCATCGTAAAACGCCCCGCTTCAAGCAGAACCATTTCTGTCCCGGCTTCAGCCTTAACTTCACCCGGCACCTCGGCCGAATTCTTTGGGGTATCATTAGGATCTTTACGCTTACAGCCATAAGAGAGAGTAAATGTCATTAATAAGAGAAATATAACCAGTATATAGCGTTTCATAGAGTTCCGTTTCTAATTTATGTTAATAATTCTGCCAAATCTCATAGCCATCAGGATTTCTCAGGCAATCTCTGCAGCGTCTTCTTATCTCCCGGGCTATTTCAACCGCCCCGGATTGATTTACGCAGCCATAGCCCGCCTCCTGAAAAAGCTGCCTGGTAATAGTGTGACACTGGGCAATAACAGAGTCCTGGGCCCCGCCCATCGCTCTCCACTTCTCGCTCAGGTCATTATAGGTTGGCAGATTTTGCGGGTCTTTTTTTCGTGTAAGAGCTTTGGTCTTGCGAGACAATTCAGCGGCATAGTCCAGGTCCTTCATATTCTCTTTCTGTATTTCATATCCCTGGGGTATCTCCTGCACTATTGCCCTCATATTATCGATAAAGGGTTTCAAGTCGGCGGCGGATTTTCCTGCAAGATTCAAATACTCTATCATGTTATTGGCAAAAACCTGATATTCGTCGATTCTCTCGACATGCCGCGTTACAAAATAAACCATATCATCTACCGCACCTTCGACATACTCTCTCCTCTCAACTTCATCTCCGGCATCAAAAACCGCCTGCATTGCCTCTGTACATCCGCAGGTGGCGGCACGACGAACGCCAGCAGCCCCCCTTCTATGATGGGTGCGCAGCTTGCGACCCGGCAGGTCAAGTATAGTATCACATGCCTGCCTGCCCAGCGTTTCTTTCATAATGTCAACAGGAGTAGAAATCGACACGGGAGTATCTTTTCTCTCCAGAAAATAAACAAGAGAATATCCCTTCGGCGGTACTTTTTTGCCGAGGCGATAGAAAGTTTTTCCCTCGTCAAACCAGACGGGGAAGTTATAGCGGCCTGTTACACCCCGCCAGATAGTTTCTTTCGATTCCTTGAACGTAAAAGTTGTCTTCACATCCGCTTCGTATAATTGTGTTATCCATTTTGCAGGAAAGGGTCTTTTCCAATTAACAGCTACATCCTTTTCAAGATAAGAAGGCTTTAATTCTTCCTTGTGCCAGATTCCCGGCGCATCCAACAGGGCCAGATAAATACTCTTGCCGTCATTATCAAAATCAAGAGATTCGATGAGACGACCATTTTTACTATTATCCAGAACGAGCTTCATCCGCTGGCTTCCCATAGGCCAGGTAACAACCAGCATATCGTTTTGGCCATTGAGCAATCCCAGAAAAATATTCTCCGAAGGAATGTTAAGTGTTGTCCCTGAAGGATATTTTTCGGGGTCATATATAAGGTCATCGCCAATGAAGTCGGGCATCACACCAAATTCGATTGGACTAAACAGACTTATCCCTTTCATATTCTCGGCAGGTTTAATCTCGATAATTCCCGTCCTGTCGAACGAGAAAATAGCAGAAAAGCTATTCTCCGCCCCCTTAGCTGAAAAAGAAACTTCCAAAGCCGCTTCTTCACCGGTGTTGTGCAAGATGCTGTAACGGCTGATGTTCGCCGGCTTTCCTTTAAGTTGGAGAGGAACAAATTCAATCTTCTCCTTACTCGAATCTGTTTTCGAGAAGACAACCAATTTTCCTTTTCCCGACCAGAACACGGCTACTAAATGCTCATTTTCAACTACTACGTCCCCTTTGAAAGAATATTCTCTGCCATAGTAAGCAGGGTCCGAAACGGCAGCGGATGGGTCAAGCTCAAGTGTTAGAAGGTCGGCAGGAACAACTTTCCAGTTATTTTTATCCCGAATATCGACGGTATTGACGAAAGGTAACTGCGTGTCCCATACAATGGTGCTTGCCGTTTGCTGCGTTCTTTGGGCTATAGATATCTCCGGATTTGTCACCAGCAGAAAAATCAACGCAATTTTCCATAAAGGCAACTCATAATTAGCTATGTATCGATAAGGCTTCATCGCTTACGTCCCTTCCAAGTGTTTAGACCCTCTTCGAAGATTCAGAATATCCCGGATACACCCAGATTACTACACCTTATCCGGCGTAGGGCATACGAACGGTTTACGGTAATCACGGTGCAATATCCTGTTTGCCGAATCGCTATTTGTGAATACCTCCTTTTTGGGATCAAACTTGAGCAGCGGCCCCATCGACATCGGATATTTATCCAAATCGACACCATTATCTATAAAATGTCGAACAGTACGATTAAGCGTTTCGATGTTATTGTCCCTGCTGCCAATATCTTCGAGCACGGCCCTGGCCTCCTTAACGGAGACTTTGTTGTTTTCGCCAAGATAATAGCTGATGTTGGCCAAATGCGCCAAAGCCGCAGACAGATGGCCCTGGAAAGCGTCGGCGTTAAGATCTTCCGTTTTTCGGCTGCGGACGGCCTTAATGAAGTTGTCGAAATGGTCGCCGCCACCTTTGAATTCCCTGAACATCTTTCCTTTGAGGTCGAACGCTGCGCAATTGGTGTATGACTTCTGAACCAGGTAGCCTTCAGTCCCATAGAAAATAACACCTATTTTGTTACCTTTCGTACTATCGAACATAGTGTTAATCTCCATGTCCGCTGAATTGTCAACGGAAAGTCCCCGCGTCTCAAATACCATACACTTTTTTCCGTAATCGTAAACGGCCACTTCGGTGTTAGGCGTATCGCCGGCATCGACGTAATCGGGGTCATTGCGTTCGGCCTGATAACCCAGGCGTCCACCGTATGCGATGACACTGTTGGGATGACGGTTAATGCCTAAACCCCATCTTGCGATGTCGGTTTGGTGAGGTCCCTGATTTCCGGAGTCACCGTTGCCATACAGGCGCTGCCAGTGCCAATCATAGTGAAATTGCTTTCTGGTGAGTTTCGGGGAAGTGTAAGGCGCCGGGCCGCTCCAAAGATCAAAATCCACCTCTTCAGGAATGGGATAAGCGCCCAGTGGACCGATCGATTTTCGGCGTTTATAACACAGACCGCGAGCAAAGTTGACTTCACCGATACCACCATCTTCAATGAACTTCATGGCATTTATGAGGGCCGGATTAGAACGGCATTGTGTACCAACCTGACATATCCTTCGGTATTTCTTAGCGGCGGCAACAAGCGCGGCACCTTCAGGTATATCGTGACTTATCGGCTTTTCAATGTATGTATCCTTGCCCGCCTGCATTGCCCAGACCCCGCAGAGGGCATGCCAGTGATTTGGAGTCGCCGTCCCAATGAAATCGACGGACTTGTCGTCGAACACCCGGCACATATCCTTAACCCATTTTGGGCGTCGTCCGGTACGTTTCTCTATCGAATTGCAGCAGTTTTGACCAACCTTTTCATCCACATCGACAATGTAAGCGATTTCACAATCCTTGCGGCCTGAGAAGGCGCTTATGTGACTACCGCCCCGACCCTTGCAACCGATCACTGCACAAAGCAGCTTTTCATTTGGGCTTCGACTTTGCGCTTGTGCAATGCTGCTGATCATCGGTGTTGCGGATACTGCCGCGGCAGCAGCGGTAAACATTGAGTTTTGCAAAAACTGTCGGCGAGTTCGCTTTGTCATGACAATCACTCCTTAATCTAAGATTTCTCATATTAGACGCCTGGCTAAGCAACCAAGCCTTCAAGTTCGACTATAATACCAAAATCTCATCCACATTGCAAAATTCTTAATTACCATTTATCATCAGGGGATTTTTCTTGACGGGGAGTTAGACAATATGGTATAGATATCATTAATGAAGCTTGTGCCTGCACAGCCGGGCATCTGGGGCTTTGAGTTCATCAAGCGGGCGCAATTCTTGTGTTCTTTTATAAAGGAGGAGTTATTATGCAAGACATAGAGTTGCAGCGAAAGTATCGCTTTTCACCTTTGTTTTTATATTTCAATCGATAAACCATATTTCATTTTTAAAGGAGGATTGTAATGTGTAAAAAATTGATTTATTTAGTCTCTTTTATTTTGGTGCTGAGCGGGTCAAGCAACGCGTCGGCTGAACTGGTAGGACACTGGAGGTTCGACGGGAATTTAGATGACTCTGTCGGAGGAGAGCATGGGACATTCAGCGGAGGATCGCCCACATATGTAAATGGCAGAATAGGGCAAGGTATTGAGTTCGACGGCGTGAGCCATTTCGTCCATCTACCTTCGGCGAATCCCTCGGCCTACACGATTACCTTATGGGTCAGACCAGCACGTACGGATGCCGCCAGTGTAATTGTACGCACGAGCAGCTCAGGTCAGACTACCCACTGGTCGCACCAGTTGCGTATTAATCCTGATGGTGTGTTTCAACATTACCTGTGGGTTGGTTCCGAGCGCAACGTGGTAGGAACGACGCTCGTTGAAGCGGACGAGTGGTATCACGTGGCTATTGCGGCTGCCAACAATGGTCCCATGCATCTATATGTTAATGGCGAAGAGGATGCCACGTCGATTGACGTCGCCGGCACGCTTTGGGGCGATGGCGATCGTTACTACGTGGGTTCCAACTCAGGACATGGCATGGGGTGGTTCCAAGGAGTCGTCGACGACGTTCAGATCTACGATAGTATATTGACGGCCGAGGAAATCGGCAGGATTGCGGCATCGAGCGGAGGATTCCCTCTGGCGTTTAAGCCCGCTCCAAAGGATGGTACCCTTCTTGAGGATACTTGGGTAAGCATGAGCTGGCAGGCGGGTGATTTTGCAGTCTCGCACGATGTGTACATAGGTGACAATTTCGATGATGTAAATTCCGGAGCCGAAGCAACATTCCATGGCAACCTGAACAATACATTTTTCGTTGTCGGCTTTCCGGGATTTCCTTATTCGGATGGTCTTGTTCCAGGAACGACCTACTACTGGCGGATAGACGAGGTTAATGACACTGAACCAAACAGTCCGTGGAAAGGCGATGTCTGGAGCTTTAGTATTCCCCCGAAGACTGCATATAATCCCGACCCGGCTGATAGTGCAGAATCTGTAGATGTGGATGTAACTCTTAGCTGGACGGCAGGTTTCGGAGCGAAACTACATCACGTGTACTTCGGTGACAACTTTGACGAGGTGGATAATGCCGCCGGAGCACTCCCCCAGGGGGCTACAACCTATAAACCCGGCGCACTTAAAATGGCCAAGAGTTACTACTGGCGTGTAGATGAGTTTGATGTTGTCGAAATGCATAAAGGCTACATCTGGAGCTTTACGACCGAAGGTGCTGTTGCGGCACTTAATCCGGCTAATGGCGCTGTGGATGTAACGCAAACACCTGTTCTGACCTGGACACCGGGATTTGGTGCTTCGCATGAAATCTATTTTGGCGTCAATGCAGCCGCCCTGGAGTTGAAAGGCAGCGGCAACCTTGGTTCTGAAAGCTATGACCCCGGACAACTCGAGTGGAATACTACTTACTACTGGCGTGTAGATGAGGCTAATAATGCCAACGCTGACGGTCCATGGACAGGTCCTCTCTGGAGCTTTACAACCGCCAACTTTCTTATTATTGACGATTTTGAGTCTTACAATGACCTTGATGAAGGTGACCCCGGAAGCAACAGGATATATCTTGCCTGGATAGACGGATTCGACAGCCCGGCAACAAACGGTTCTGTTGTTGGTAACCTTAATCCCCCATTTGCCGAGCAGTCTATCGTTCACAGCGGCAATCAGTCGATGCCTATGTCCTATGATAATGCTGTCGGAAAATCCGAGGCGACTGTGACATTGACTTCCAATCGTGACTGGACAGTCAACGGTGTAAACAGATTAACAATTTGGTACCGAGGCGGTTCGGCCAACGCTGCAGAACCGATGTATGTTGTTC
>JACNGQ010000181.1 GCA_014384025.1 Planctomycetota bacterium
AGTAAGGAAGAGATGAGAGAAACCTTTACAACATCAGAGGAGCGGCATGTGATGCGGGAGCAGGCCACTATTATTGTTATTGATGACGAAAAAGCTATGCGGGATTCCTGTTGTCAGGTACTAACCAAAGATGGATACCGGGCAGAAACAGCCATAAATGGGGATATTGGTTTGCAAAAAATAAGGGACATAAAACCCGATTTAGTCCTCATTGACCTTAAAATGCCGGGTATGGGCGGAATGGAACTCCTTGAGAAAATTGAAGATATCGATCCGAACATCATTTCGGTAGTTATCACCGGCTACGCAACTATAGAATCGGCTGTAGAGGCAATGAAGCGGAGTGCCTATGACTTTCTCGCCAAGCCATTCACGCCCGACCAACTGAGGATTGTCATCGAGAGGGGCTTAGAAAGAAGAAGACTTGCTATCGAGTCGGCAAGATTACGGCGAGAAAAAGAAATGATGAAAGAGAACTTCGTCACCCTTGTCTCACACCAACTTCGGTCACCACTTGCCTCCGTTAAGCAGTCTATTTTGGTGATTCTGGAGGGATTCGCCGGTGAGGTGGCCAGCAAGCAGAAGGAGATGATAGCAAGAGCAAGCAAGCATATTGACTTTCTTCTACAACTTATTAACGATTGGCTCAACATGTCTCGTATCGAGTCTGGTAACCTCACGAAGAAATTCGAACCCGTGGATTTAGTTGTTATTCTTTCAGAAACCTTACAACTACTGACACCGTTGGCAGATGCCAGGAAAGTCACCATCGAGTTGAATTTGCATGACAGCCTTCCAATGGCTGTAGGCGATAGAGAAAGCTTAAAACAAGCATTTACGAACCTGATTAGTAATGGAATAAACTACAATCGCGAGGGCGGAACGGTGACTGTGAGCACGGGAGAGGAAGATAATGATTTGACCGTAGAGATTTGTGATACAGGGATAGGGATTTCTGAGGACAATTTACATTTTATCTTCGAGGAGTTTTTCAGGGTAAAGAGTAAAGAGACTCAATGGATTAACGGTAGTGGCCTGGGACTGCCAATAGTGAAGAGGATTATCGAAGCACATAATGGTTCTATAAGAGTAGCAAGTAAGGTCGGCAAAGGGACTACCTTCTGCATCACTCTGCCAAAAAAAAGGTAACACAATGAAAATAATAACACTGCCTAAAGAGAACTTAACAGAATTTATTGGGTATTTGCACGCTTTTGGAGAAATTCATGCTCCAACCAAAAGGGGCGATAAAAGCGTCGTCTTTGCGCCGGTGAGCGATTTGTCTGAGATAGAGCTCAATTACACAAGGACCATCCTGCCGCTGAAGAAATATTTCTTCAAGCCCGTAGATGTCATGTTTAATTTTTATGCTGATAAGGGTTATGAAGCACCAACTGAAGAAGCAGATAAGAAATATGTCATTTTTGGGGTTCACCCCTGCGATATCCATGGACTGAAAATACTTGACCTGGTCTCTAACGGTAGATATGTAGATACATACTATTTTGCCGGAAGAAATAAGGCGGCTATTATTGGCTTAGATTGCATTCCTGATGACCTCTGCTTCTGTCGGTCTATCGGAACTGATTTCGTCGATGCCGGCTTTGACCTGTTCTTATCTGATATTGACAATTCATATCTTGTCCGGGTGGGGACAAGCTTGGGAGACGATATGGTCAAGGCAGCAGATACGCTGTTTCATGAGGTTAATAAAGAAGATAGGGAGGCGTACAAGAGGAAATCCATCGAGAGAAGAAAGAGCTTCCGGACAGAAATTCAACTTCAAGATTTACCTGAGATCATTGATTTGGAATACGAAAACGAAGTGTGGCACGAAGTGGGAGAGAAATGTTTGAGCTGCGGTACATGCTCGATGGTTTGCCCGACTTGCTATTGTTATGCTGTTTTTGATGAGCTCAATTTAGATGCAAGCAGCGGCCAGCGCAAGAGAAGATGGGATTCGTGTCTTTTCAAGGACTACGCCCTGGTGGCCGGCGGCCATAACTTCAGAGCCGAGCGATCTTCAAGAGTTAAGAACAGATTCTTCCACAAACAGAGAGGTTTTGTAACTCAGTACGGAAGGCCAAGCTGCGTCGGCTGTGGAAGGTGTAAGGCCTACTGCCCGGCAGGAATTGATATCGTTGAGATTGTTAACAAGTTAAGGAGCCAGACTCGTGTCTAAGCATGAAAACTGTTCAGATTGCCAAAATCCATATACGCCCCATCCGGCGAGGATTATTCGGATACTGCCGCAGATACCGGACCACCAACTGTTCCAGATACATATAAGGTTTGAAGATCAGGGGAAGGTTTTTACCTATCGGCCCGGCCAGTTTGTCATGCTAAGTGTCATCGGTGTTGGCGAGGCTCCGTTTTCGATATCGTCCTCTCCCACTCATGAGGGAATTATCGAACTGTGCGTAAGGCGAATCGGGCACGTCACCGATGCTCTATTCAGGCTGCCTCCCAAGGCAATGGTGGGTATCAGAGGTCCCTACGGAAACGGTTTCCCTGTCGAGAAATTGGAAGGAAATAATCTTCTGCTGGTCGCCGGCGGTTTAGGGATGGCGCCATTAAGGTCTCTCCTATGGTACACATTGGACAACCGGTCAAAGTTCAAGGACGTTATCTTGATGTACGGGGCAAAGAATCCGGGTGATATGCTTTTTAAGTATGAACTTTTAAGCCTTCTCGACCGGACGGATGTGAAATGTCTTCTAACGATAGACAAAAAAGATGAGTCTGCGATATGGAAAGCCCACGTCGGGGTCGTGACAACTTTATTCGACTTTGTGGATATCGACCCTAATGATACGTATGCCGCTGTCTGCGGTCCGGAGGTAATGTTCAAGTTTGTCCTCGACGAACTCCTAAAAAGAAATTTTGCAAAGGACAGGATACTTATGTCTCTGGAAAGGAATATGCATTGTGGGGTGGGAAAGTGTGGGCACTGCATGATAGGTTACAAATACACGTGTCTTGACGGACCGATATTTACTTACTGGGATGCCATAAATTTACCGGAGATGGTCTAAAGGGGATAGATAATGAGTAAGCCAAAGGTTGGCATATATGGATTAACCGGATGTGCCGGGGATCAGTTGGTTATTTTAAATTGCGAGGATGAACTACTTAACATCGTCGGAGCATTGGACATTAAATCCTTTTCGATGGCCGTATCAGAAAGCGATGATGATTGCCTCTTAGATATTGTATTTGTAGAGGGAACCGTGGTGCAGCCGAGAGATGAAGAGATGTTACAGAACCTGAGAGAAAGGGCAAAATTGCTCATTGCTATTGGCACCTGTGCTGTCTGGGGCGGCCTGCCGGCAATGAAGAATGAATTCTCTCAGGAAGAAATTAAAAAGAAGGTATATGGTCCCGCAGGCGACATATTCAAGACCACTGCTCCACAACCGCTAAGCAGCTTTGTCAAGGTCGATCTTTCTATATCTGGTTGCCCGATAGAGAAGGAGCAATTATTACAGGCGGTAGCTTCTTTATTACATGGGGATTTGCCTCGACTGCCCGGCTATGCAGTCTGCACAGAGTGCAAAATGTCAGAGTATACATGCTTACTGGTTGAGAAGGGACAGCTCTGTCTGGGACCAATTACAGTGGCCGGCTGCAAGGCCCGCTGTCCTGGTTATGGTCAGCCCTGTATCGGTTGCAGGGGGCCGGTCGAAGAAGCAAATGTCTCTTCTGAAATAGAAGTGCTTAAGGAAAAGGGATTTACATGGGTCGATATACAGAACCGTTTGCGTACCTTTGTCGCTTCAATCGACCCTTTACAGATAGAATCCGTTTAAGGAAGATATAAATGCATAACTCAATAGTTATTGACCACATCTGTCGTGTTGAAGGACACGGTGGCATTACCGTGGGCATTAAAGATGGAAGGGTTTCCGAAGTAAATATGGATATCTTTGAAGGGCCTCGTTTCTTTGAGCCCCTGGTTGTTGGCAGGGCCTACGATGAAGTCTCCCCGATATTGATGCGGATATGTGCAATATGTTCAGGGACCCATACGGTGGCTTCGCTAAGGGCCGTTGAAAGTGCTTTTGGCGTCACGGTAAGTCGGCAAACTCATCTTTTGCGAGATCTTTTGGTACAGGGAGGCAACATTCAGAGTCACGCACTACACTTGTTCTGTTTGAGCATCCCTGACTTTCTGAACTATCCAAGCGCCATTGCCCTGGCCTCCGACCACGCACAGGAAGTGAAGATGGGTTTGGAACTGAAGAAGTTGGGCAATACGATTCAAGAAGCGATAGGCGGCAGAGCCATCCACCCTGTAAACGCTACGGTTGGTGGTTTCGGAAGAGTGCCTACGCGGGATATGTTGTTCGATTTGAAGGAACAACTGAAAAGGGGATTGGAACAAAGCCTGACCACAGTTGATCTTGTCTCCGGCCTTCAAATACCGGATTTCTGCGTCTCACCAAATATCTATGCCGCTTTATCATCCAACGAACACGGATACAGTTTGTTTGGGGACAAGATAGCTTTGTCCACGGGAGATACTAAAGATATCGAGGCGTATAAGGAAATTTGTAATGAGCAGGTTGTCTCACATTCCCATGCAAAACAGAGCTGGTTCAAAAGCAAGCCCTTTGCAGTCGGTGCTATGGCAAGGATTATATTGAATGGGCAGAAACTATCGGGCGAAGCTAAAAAAGCTAAAGTACGGTTGGGTTTGGATGCAGTCTCAGATAATATGCTCTATAACAATGCTGCCCAGGCTATTGAATTGATATATTCCATAGAAAGAGCGATCGAAATAATTGACGAATTGCTTGAAGTTGGGATAAGGGAAGAAAAGCCGTTGAAATTCAGAGTTCAGGCCGGCACAGGAATTGGTGCTGTTGAAGCTCCACGCGGCACACTCTATCACAGTTATAGCTTTGACGAAGCCGGCCGTCTTATTGAAGCCGATGTAATAACACCGACAGCTCAGAATTTAGCGAACATTGAAAAGGACCTGCGTGTCGCGGTTGAAAATCTTATGGATGAGCCAAAGGAGCTCCTATCTTCAAAGTTAGAGATGGTAGTGAGAGCTTACGATCCATGCATATCCTGTGCCGTCCATTTAATTGAGGTGAACTTCGAGTGAGCATGACTATTTTGATGGAGAAAGCGGATAAAACTTACAGAAATATCACGATTGTTGGTGTCGGTAACCGACTTCTTGGAGATGAAGGGGTAGGATTACATATCATAGATAAGCTTTCCCAAATTCCGATGCCACCCTGCGTAAATATTATTGACTGTGGATGTGATTTATTAAGTCTTATGGCCTATATAAACGAACCAGAGAGAATTCTTATCATCGATGCTATCCGTTCCGGAGGAGAACCAGGTGAAATTTATAGTTTCGACTACAGCAGACTGGCAGCCATGAAGATTCAAATGTGTTCTGCTCATCAAGTCAAAACAGTGGATGCTCTTCGCTTAATAAAGTTGGTATGTCCTGCTCTGGCAGACTCCGAAATTGTTGTGATCGGTGTAGAGCCAAAGACGATGAAACTGAGCAGTAATTTGTCAAAAGAAGTCAGTGAAAGCATTGCAGAAGTAACGAGGTTTGTGCTTGAAGAAATATCTTTGCTGTTTCCTTCTTGGCACGAAGAGAAGCAATACTTGGATATGAGCGCCTAATTTAAAGCGAATAGAAGTTACAACTGGAAAAAATCGACTTCATGCCAAAAAGAGATACTGGTTTACTGCCCAGGGGCACTCCATGCCATAACAAATTCTAAGGGCAAGGTAGATCAGAGCTTGGAAGACCGGAACAAGAATTCCGATATCGTTACTTGGAACTATTATGATTTTCTACGCCTTCAATATTTTAACATTTTATTTATCAAAGGAGAAGATATGGCTGCTACAAGCATACTTATTATAGATGATGATCCGGAATTCGTTGAGCTCACAAAAGCCATTCTCGAGACACAACAATACGATGTTAGCTGCGCTTACGATGCGCACGAAGGATTTACTAAACTAGAGGAACGTATTTCGGATGTGATCTTACTCGACATAATGATGGGAAAAGGTGCTGAGGGATTTATTTTTGCAAGGAAAATAAGGAAAGACCATCGTTTTGCCAAGATACCGATTCTGATGGTGACTTCCATGCGGGAGCAAACAGGATTCGATTTCCCTGGCGAACCCATACACCCCAAGTTCCTGCCGGTTGACGAGTACATAGAGAAACCTTTCGAACCCCAAGTTCTTTTTGAAAAGATTGAACGACAGCTTGCCAAACGAAACGCTGGTTGATTGCAGCGGTGCATATAGTACTATGCGGGCTGAGCAGCCACATTTCCAACCTTCTCTCAGCCCGCTCTTTCTTTGATATATGCGAGCAATCTACTTTTAATAAATCTCACGCCCTTCTACCATAAATTACGGATGGTATTTTGATCTTTTCGTTTTTTTGTTGCAAAAACCACCTGCAATAAAGTACCTATCGATATTCGTTATTTATTATGGTTGAATAAGTAATATTGAAGGGTGGTTTTGCTGAAGTTGTATTAATCCAGCTTCGGAATCCTGCAGGTGATTAAGATGTATAAGTATAAGTAGCAATGAAAGGTTATCGATAATGCAGATTTCTCGACGAACATTTCTAAAATATTGTGCAATGGCATCGGCTTCACTGGGACTAGGTCCTGAGGAACTCGTGGGATTGAAGGACGCATTGGCTAATCCCAATTCACCATCGGTGTTGTGGCTTCAGGGCAGCGGGTGCAGCGGTTGTACGAGCTCGTTCCTGAATTATATCTCACCATCTGAGCCGGTCGATGCCACTGAAGTGCTGATCAAGAGCGTGAATCTTGTCTATCACCCGACGCTGTCTGCCGGGGCAGGTGAATCTGCTGTAACAAATGCCAAGAAAGCGACCAACTTTATTCTGCTAGTCGAGGGTGGCGTACCGACAGCCTTTGAAGGCCACGCCTGCGTTTCATGGTCAGTCGGGGGCAAGAAGGTAACTTTCAACGAGGCAGTACAAACTCTCTCGGAAAAAGCACATCAGGTTATGTGTGTTGGAACCTGTGCAGCCTATGGCGGGATTTCAGCGATGGGAACCAACCCAATGGCCGTCAAGAGTGTTCGGGAGGCAATCGGAAAAGATACGATCAATGTCTCCGGCTGTCCGCCGCATCCGAATTGGGTAGTCGAGACACTGGTTCAACTGCTCCAGGGTAAAACCGTCTCTCTGGACAGCCAAGGCCGGCCTATTTCAATCTATGGTGGCCGAAGAATGTGCGACCAGTGTCCATTTGAAGGCCGTGAAGAGACGAGGATTTTAGGGGTGACGGGTCAGTGTATGGAGGCGCTCGGTTGTTGGGGTGAGGCCATCTCGGCCCCCTGTCCGACAACGCAGTGGAACAACCAAGTGAACTGGTGTATCGCCGCGGGTTCTCCATGTCTGGGTTGCATTGAGCCTACTTTCCCTGGTACTAGCTTGTCTCGTCGGCGTGGTCGTGGCGGGCAGCGTGAACGTATGCGTGACCGAATGCGTGGACGGAGACGAAGTTGATACTATAAAAACAAAATAGGATTAAGGAGCTTGCATTATGCCTACTATCGTAACGATTGATCCTGTAACACGGTTGGAAGGTCATTTGGCAGTTGATGTGACTATTGAAACTGCTGATGGAAAGCAACAGGTTGTTGATGCATTCATATCAGGGACCTCTTTCCGGGGATTTGAAGTGATGCTCATGGATCGAGATCCTTTCGAGGCTCCTCACCTAACCCAGCGGATCTGCGGAGTTTGTTCGGTGCCTCATGGAGTAGCTGCAACGATGGCGTTGGAAAAAGCAGGGCATAGCACGATCCCTGAGAATGCTCGGTTATTGCGGAACCTCGTAATGGGGGCGAATTTCATTCAGTCCCATATCCTTCATTTTTATCATTTATCGCTATTGGATTATGTCGGTGGACCCAGTATGCCGCCGTGGGAGCCACAATGGAATGTGGACCACCGAATAGGACCAGATGACTCTGCACGACTGGTGGACCACTACAAGGCTGCGCTCGTTGCGGTTCGTCAGACGAATGAGATGGCCGCCTTGTTTGCAGGCCGCCAGCCGCACTCGCCGGCCTTTGTCTCCGGAGGATTTACGAATGTGCCAACGACGACCCAAATTGCCGAGTTCCGAAAATATTGTAGACTAATCACTGATTTCATCAGGAATGTGTACATACCCGATGTAGATTTTGTGGCGTCCCGATATCTCGATTACAGCCAACTTGGTCGAGGATATGGGAACTTGTTGGCTTTCGGAGGATTCGCTTTAGATGCGGCTGGCGAGAAGCAGTTTTTCACCCGGGGACGAGTGACCAATGGAGCAAAGGAAATAAAATCGGTGAATCCAGAGGTTATCACGGAACAAGTCACGTATTCGTGGTATGACAACGGCTCAACCAACCGCCACCCCTCCAATGGTGTTACTCAAGCCGTGCATCCCAAGAACGGAGCATATTCGTGGATCAAGGCGCCACGATATGAAGGTGAGCCCTATGAGACTGGTCCTCTGGCTCGAATGACGATCGGTGGTCTCTACCAGAAGGGGATTTCCGTCAATGACCGACATAAAGCAAGGGCCGTTGAAGCATTGACTATTGCGGAAGCTTTGCCGGGCTGGCTTAATGCAATTAAATTAGGTGAACCAGTCTACACAAACTGTGCGATTCCAGCAGAGGCTGATGCAATAGGACTGACTGAAGCACCTCGCGGGGCTTTGGGACACTGGATGAAGATTCGCAATAGTAGGATAGCTCACTACCAAGTGGTCACGCCGACCTGCTGGAATGGTTCGCCAAGGGATGATCAGCAGAAGCCAGGCCCCATCGAGAAGGCCCTCGTCGGTACACCGGTAGAGGACTCCAAGCAACCTATCGAGGTCTTACGCATTATTCACTCGTTTGATCCATGTCTGGCTTGTGCGGTACATGTTTGCCAGCCATCCACTTCTGCAAGGATTGTTAAATTCTGAGCTTTGTTTATTATGGATTCTTGGAAACCATATTTGATCCTTGGCATCGGTAATTGTCTGATGTCCGACGATGGAGCAGGGATTCATGCTGCCCGCATCCTTCAGGCTGATCCCCCTCCTGAAACAGCAGTCCTGGACCTTGGGACCGATTTTCTCTGTGC
Organism: Planctomycetota bacterium; assembly: GCA_014384025.1. Lineage (GTDB taxonomy): Bacteria > Planctomycetota > Phycisphaerae > Sedimentisphaerales > Anaerobacaceae > NIOZ-UU13. The sequence goes on from JACNGQ010000181.1 coordinate 9,167, forward strand.
AATCTCATTTCTTGAGCGATGCGCCAAGGTGCTCGTGATTGACGCGATGGACGCCGGCCAGCCGCCAGGAAGCCTTTACTACTGCCCTGGCGAGGATCTTGTGCAGACTGGCCATATGCATTCTCTGCATAGTTTGGGACTTGCTGGAATTCTGGAATTCCTTGATGTAAAGCACCGCCCTGAATTGCATATACTTGGCATTCAGCCGCGTTGGACAGAATTCACGCTGCAATTGTCGAATGAGGTGGCATCCGTATTGCCCCAGGTTGTTCGTTTGGCGCGTCGGATCATTGTGGAATTTTGACGTTTGAATCCAACTGATTCTATGTACGGTTTCGGTGCCTAATCATATTACCTATGATTTGACAGACTTAGAACAACAGCAGAAATTTTATTAAGGGAAAAACTGTTTTCATTCGTTCATGGAAAAACAGAAAAAGCAATGAATCATAATCTATGCCAGTTTTAATTATGCCATTAAGAAATCATATAAGCCAGAAACAATCGAAACCGACAAAACATTTTCCAGTACAGAAATCTCCTGATCTTTCTTGTCAAAAGGTATATAAGTTTACACAACTTTAACTGTCAAGTATTCTTTCAACCTTTCCTCGATCCACATCCATCACATACTGAATTCCACTGACTTCTTTTGCCTCACGCGTCAAGGCTGCTATATCGTCCCTGGCCATATATTCCAGAGCAAATTTGCGACTACCAGCCATAAGTTGGCGCAAGCCCTGGGCAAGGCGTTCGTAGTAGGTGTAAAGCCCCAGGGCACCCGTCGGGAGCTCTTCGAATTCTTTATCACCAAGCTCCTTTCGGAGCATACTTGCGGTTACAAATATTTCGTCTTTCGAGTTGCCGAATCGTTCGATATACACCGGTATCTGGAGTTCATTAATCGTGCGTCCAATTGTTTTGCCTACCATTGCCGCAGCTATTGGGGCACGAGCCATACCAATCAGCTTCACAAACGGTGCACCAAGGGCAAGCCCTTTGAAGATTTGGTCTTCAAAAACAAAGCCGCCGGCCAAAACCAGCGCAGGTAGATACTCGCCCTTGTCGGTAAGGTGTTTTGCATATTGATATAATAGTGAGTGCAGGTGCACGGGAGGAATGCCCCACTCGTTCATCATCCGCCAGGGGCTCATACCTGTGCCGCCGCCTGCACCATCGACAGTTAGAAGGTCGATTTTGTACCGCGAAGCAAACAAGACAGCCCGCGCCAGGTCAGCCGGACGATAAGCTCCCGTCTTGAGAAAGACGTATTTGGCACCGGCGTTTCGCAACTCCTCCACCCGTTTGGCAAATGATTCCTCGGTTACCATTCCCACCCTCGAGTGTCTCTCAAATTCTTTGAACGCGCCTTGTTCAAAAGCCTTGATAACAACCGGATCGGTAGGATTCGGCAGAACCACATAACCTCGCTCATATAAAAGCTGGGCCTTTTTGAGGTCCGTGATTTTCACTTCCCCGCCGATATCCTTGGCACCCTGGCCCCACTTTAGCTCCACGCATTCAACTCCGAGCTTTTCGATAGCATATTCCTGTGTTCCCAGTCGTGTATCCTCAACATTTGCCTGCACAATAATAGCTCCGTAACCGTCTCTCTGATGATCTTGATAGAGCTTAACACGGCGTTTAAGGTCGGCTGTATCGACCACCCGGCCGTTCTTGATAACGGATTCCGGATCCATTCCAACAACATTCTCACCAATGGTTAGACCGGTTCCTGCAAGAGCAGACCCAATAGCCAGACCTTCCCAGTTGTTCTTTGCGACATTTGTTGAACCGATTCCTGGAATGTTCCATGGATAGCGGAACTTTATCCCCTTATCATGACCAAAAGAAACTTCAAGATTGACTGCAGGGAAAATAGCTTTGTCGCTGTCGGCTTCTATTCCATGAGCCCCAACTGCGGTTCCCATTATATTGAAGTGTGAATAATCTACCGGATAGCTTTTTTCAGCGGCGGTAGTTACTACACCGAAAGGCTGGGGATAAATAACTTCGTGGCCGCGGTAAGCACTCTTGCCTATCTCACACATACCGATACAGCCATCCACACACGTAACACACATACCCGAGGCTGGTACAACCGAACCTTCGGTCCGGTTCTTCGTTAAGGTTGCCGCCGAAGCATTTATCTTTGAAAGCGTAAGTGACATTTTATCTGGCTCCTTTACTTTTTTTATTAGTCTTTCTTTATCTCGCAGGCTACGCACGGGCTCATGTAGCACATCATATCGTTAAACTGTTCTTTATCCACACAGGGAGGGCTTAGATTCGCACAGCCCCCACAGATTGCTTTTTCCGGCTCGTTATACGTGCAGCGGAGCTGGCAGGCCGGGCACACATACATACAGCCTCCACACAGCCGGCAGACATCCGATTTGATATCAAATGGAGTGCCGATACTTCTTTTTTCGCCCCGGCCTCTAAAACCGATGGCCTTGGCCATCATCTGCTCCTCACACATTCGCACACACAGGCCGCACAGTATACAATCCTCGTGCTCCTGCTTAAAACGCTGCCGGCGTATACCGTGCGCAGAAGCAAGGTCCTGGATTATTTTGGACTGGGGACAGGAAGCGAGCAGCAGCTCCAGTATCATTTTACGCGCCCTTAGCACCCGTTCCGATGCTGTACGTACGGTGAGACCTTCTTCGGCCGGATAGGTACACGATGACACCAATTTTGCCTTCGGTCCTTCTCCGATCTCCACTACGCACAGACGGCAGGCACCATAGGGTGACAAACCGTCCATATGACACAAAGTCGGGACAGGGAAGCCCAGGAATCTTGCGGCCTCCAGCAGGGTGCTGCCTTTCTCGACCGATACATTCAAACCGTTTATTTTCAATGTAATCATGCCGACTTTTCCTCCACTGCTACGCATTCGGCCTCTTCATTTTCCTTTCGCTGTGTAAATTCCAAATCGCACCTCAGACACCTGTGGGCTTCGCATACCGCTTGTTCAACCGACAACACCATCTCCACCTCTGCAAAGCTCTTTTTTCTCGATCCGGCGTTGAGCGTAGCGGGTTCTGCTCTTTGGGCATCTTCAAGCTCTTCGTCACTGACCACAGCGGGCTCTATGAAGACCGAAGGCAGTTTTACCCTGGGCGGCTCAGCAAGCTCTTCGCCATGAATATAGCGGTCTATAACTCCCGCCGCCTTTCTTCCCGCGGCAATAGCATTAACAACAGTATTCGGTCCCGTCACCAGGTCACCCCCGGCAAACACCCCTTTACGATTAGTTTGAAGAGTTTTCGCATCAACCCCCAATCTGCCGCCTTTATCAAGCTCCAGGCCCATAGAAGCAAGGCAATCACTGTCCGGACGTTCGCCGATAGCTACTATCAATGTGTCCAGGGCAATAGTAAACTCCGTACGGGGTATGGGGACAGGTTTGCGTCGGCCGCTCGAATCGATATCACCGAGTTTGTTTTTTATACACTGGATATCGGCCAGACGTCCATTTCTCGCATCTATTTTTATCGGCTCGACATATGTTTCTACTCTCACTCCCTCTGCTTCAGCAGCCCTTATATAACGTATGCTTGTCGGCGAGACCAGCGTTTCAAGCCTTATTCCTTCCTCCAGTGCTGCTTCGACCTCTTCGGCATAAGCGGGCATCTCCTGGGCGGTGCGCCGATAAAGCAATGTTACACTTTTGACTTTTTTCTGACGAATAGCCACTCTTGCAGCGTCCACGGCGGAATTACCACCGCCAACGATACCCACGTGCCCTTTTGCCATTTCCTCACCCTTCAGATTAAAGGCCTTGAGAAACTGCATCGAGGGGTAAATCCCGATGGTATCTTCAGCTTCAAGCCCCAATCTCCAGCTTTTGTCCGCCCCTATTGCCAGGAAAACAGCCTCGAAGCCGTCCCTGAATAACTCGTCGATGGTTATGTCCCGGCCGAGGGCGGTCCCGCACCTTAGGGTGATATTTTCATCAATCAGAGTTTTTATTTCCTTACGTGTCACATCCAGAGGCAGGCGATAAGCCGGTATACAACTAATGAGCATTCCACCCGGCTCTTCCCCTGCATCGACGACCGTCACTTTGTAACCAAGAAGAGACAGATAATGGGCGGCCGAAAGGCCCGCAGGACCCGCACCAATGACTGCTATTCTGTGAATCTTCTTGTCCCGTCGGGCGATTCTTACAGGTTTATAAACCGATGGATCAATACGGTCTGTAATAAATCTCTTCATTGACCGGATAGCTATGGCCTGCCCACCGCTCGTTGCAATATTACACCTGTTTTCGCACTTTCGACCGCAAACCCGAGCGCAAACCGATGGGAAGGGATTGGAATCCCGAATTATTTTGTAGGCTTCTTCGTATTTACCCTTTTCAATTAGAGCAACATAACGCCAAACCTCGGTATCCAGAGGGCAGGCAGCCTGGCAGGGCGCACCCACTATATCTCTGCATACGAAAGCATTGCACTTTTTATCAATCACGTGTCGAAGATATTCATCGCGGAAGTAGCGCAGGGTGCTCAGAACAGGATTCGAGGCCGTCTGCCCCAGGCCGCACATCGTCGTATCCTTCACGGTGCCCGCTAATTCTTTTAGAAGGCCTAAGTGTTCAACTGTCCCCTTGCCTTTTGAGATATCATCGAGAATCTCATACATTCGCTGAGTGCCTTTTCGGCAGGTGAAACACTTGCCGCATGATTCGTCCTTCAGAAAATTCATAAAATACTTGGCGACATCTACTATGCACGTATTTTCATCCATAACAATCATGCCGCCCGAACCCATAATCGAGCCGGCATTGGCCAAGGTTTCGTAATCAACGGACAAATCGAACTTGTCGGCGGGAATACAACCTCCAGAGGGTCCACCCGTCTGGACCGCTTTTATCTTAGATTTGCCCGGCGAGCCGCCGCCTATATCATAGACAATTTCCTTAATAGTAATTCCCATCGGCACTTCGACAAGGCCTGTATTCTTGATTTTGCCAACCAGACTGAATATCTTCGTACCGCTATTACCCTCAGTACCTATATTCGCAAACTTTTTTGCTCCGAGTTTGAAGATAAGCGGGACGTTCGCCCATGTCTCAACGTTGTTAATTGCCGTAGGTCTGCCGTCAATACCTTTCTGTATTGGGAACGGCGGCCGCTGGCGAGGCTCACCCATCTTCCCTTCGATAGAGCGTATCAGCGCCGTCTCCTCGCCGCACACAAACGCTCCGGCACCCTTGACCAGCTTGATATCAAATGAAAAACCGGTCCCGAGAATATTCTCACCCAAAAGGCCGAGCTGTCTTGCTTGTTTTAGAGCGATATTCAAATGCTTAATAGCGATTGGATATTCATTGCGAACATAGGCTATACCTTCTGTTGCCCCGGTCCCATAGGCACCGATTACCATCCCTTCGATAATGCTGTGAGGATTTCCTTCGAGCACACTGCGGTCCATATAAGCGCCGGGGTCGCCCTCGTCGGCATTACATACAAGGAACTTGCCGCGGCTGGTTGGCTGTTTTGCCAGCAGATCCCATTTCAATCCTGTGGGAAAGCCGCCCCCGCCGCGGCCGCGTAATCCGGAACGCTGGACCTCTTCCACCACCCAGCCGGGACTGCCTTTGGTAAGCACTTTTGCTAACAGCGAATATCCACTGATTTTAAGATAATCATAAATCCGGATAGGATCTACCTGCTCGCTACAGGCAAGAAGCCTACGAACCTGTTTATTGAAAAAAGGTATATCATCCTGCTTCTCCACCGGCTTGCCGGTTTCCGGGTCCACAAAAAGAATATCTGTAAGTACTTCGTCTCTTGCTGCGGCCTCGACAATACGTTCCATCGCCTTGAGGCCGACCCTCGGGTAAAAAACCCGGCGGGGTTCCACAAGCACAGAAGGCTCCATTTGGCAGAAACCGTGGCATCCGGTGATACGGAGATGGACCTTTTTGGTCAGGCCTTTTTTCAGAATCTCGCGCTTGGCCACACGGACAAGATCCCCGGCCCCACTGGCCTGGCCGCATGTCCCTGTGGGAATAACTATGCAGGGAATGCTTTTATCACTGGCATCGATAAGCACTCTTCGTAACTCTTTTAGCTCATTTATAGAAGATAATCTTAACACTTTGTCGCCCCTTGGAAGCATCGCTCCAAAAGCAATAATGCACTTTTTACCCGCGTCGGCAGGTATTAAACAACTGGCTTTATATGGCACTATTTTAGTTAAATCAAATCCAACATATGGTTCTTACAACCGCGGCGGGAACATATCTGCACTATACCACCGCCATCTATGAGCATTGGCACCATTGGCGCAGCGCACACAGAGCAATCCAAGGTGCTGGGAAATTCCACATTACAATGCGGGCAAATAAAACTTACTACTGAGTCTGGCCGAACGTCTAAATCGCAGGCAAAATTGTAACTACCGTAAAGGCAGGAAAGTCTTAGCCAATCCTGCTGGCCGTCGGAGGATATGGTTACACATATTGATGGTTGACCGTCAACAGAAAAGGTCTCGTCTTTCAGGCTATGATTACAATGGGGACAACTCACATTAACAGGGAAAATTCGTTCATCCTTTTCTATATGTAGTGTGCCGAATCCATTCCGAGCATCATTTAATAATTGATTAATTCTCGATTTTCTGACTTGCGAGAAGTAACGGCCGTCGATAACAACAACCGGCCCAAGAGCACATGCCCCCAGGCAGTTCACTGTTTCCAGTGTAAATTCCTTATCCTCAGTCGTCTGGCCGGACTTGATTCCCAATTGACGCTCTAACTCTTCGACAATCCGGGGTGCACCTCGAACATGACAGGCCGTTCCAAGACACGCAAATATAAGATGCTTACCTCGAGGTTTCAAGCTGAACGAACGATAGAATGTTGCAACACCATATACATCAACTATGGAGCAGCCTGTCTGTTCGCTCACTTTTTTAAGTAATGTCTCGGGAAGATAACCGTATTCGTCCTGAATTTCTTCGAGAATGGCGATAAGCCTGCCTCTCTTCTCGGTATGCTTTTCCAGGATTCTTGAGATATCTGTCGAATTCACTTATTGAGTTTCCCTTCATCTGCGCAAATATTGGATTAGTTTGAGAAAGTGCAGAGGTCTTGCATTTATTCTATTGATACTCCTCACAACGCCAGATACCACCTTCTGGTTTAGGAAAGGTGCAGTTCTTGCGGCCCTCACAATCACTGCACAATCCAATGAATTTAGTTGAATCTTTGTCGGCAAAAAGGCCTGTCACAGATGACTGCGCTTTTGGGGGTTTCACGATAGAAACTGCCGGCTCAACCTCGAACTCTTCGCAATAAAAAGCTGGTTTTGCAGGGTCTCGAGGAAATGTACAGGACGAAGCATTCCTGCAACTCATACATAGTCCAAAGTATCTCATATTTTCCGGCATATTTGATTCCTTAATCTGCGTTACTCTGCATTTTTGTGATGCCTTCAAATGAAGCAAAATCTATACCACATATAGAATATTGTAGACATAATGACATTACGGTCCGGCTTGAAACCGAAGCAATGAAAGAATTTCGCAGATAATTGAGTGGAATAAAGGTATTTAACGAAATAATTCTTTTGATGCGGGCGTGTTTATGATCCCAACATAACTGTTGATAAGCAGTATTCAGGCGGGGAGATTTGAGCCACCGAGGAGAAATTACCCGGTAGCGAGAATTCAGGATGGAGACTGCTCGGCCCTTTTGATCTTTTCACGAAGGGTCTTGCGGTCGATGCCGAGTATTTCTGCAGCCCTGGTTTTATTGCCGTCAACGCTTGCCAGAACATTGCTGATGTATTCGTTTTCCACTTCGGCGAGAGTTCGGGTGAATCCCGTGTTCCGAAGAGCTGAAAAACGCATAAGAGAAGGTAAGTCCGAAACCTCTATGAGGTCCTCATCGGTCATTACCACAAGACGCTGGATTACATTCTCTAATTCTCTTACATTTCCCGGCCAATTATAACTCCGGAGACTTTGCAGGGCTTTATCGGAAAACCTGGGCGTTGCCTTACCTGATTCGGCTGCAAACTGTGTTAGAAAATGATGAGCCAGTAATAAAATATCGTCTCCCCTTTCTCTCAGAGGCGGAATAATAATCGTAATGACGTGAAGGCGATAAAATAAATCTTCTCGGAAAATCCCCTTCTTTACCAAGCCCTGCAAATCCTTGTTAGTTGCAGCCAAAATCCTTACGTCAACTTTCCGCGTTCGGTTTGAGCCGACCATACAAACTTCTTTATCCTGGAGCACACGGAGAAGTTTGACCTGCATCGCCAGACTCATATCGCTGATTTCATCAAGAAAAATTGTACCGCCATCAGCAGCATGAAAAAAACCTGCCCGCGATTCGGTTGCTCCTGTAAAAGCCCCCTTTACATGCCCAAACAATTCGCTTTCAAGCAATCCCTCGGGAATGCCCCCGCAATTTACTGGTACAAACGGTGCCGAGGACCGGACGCTGCTGTAGTGAATAGCTCTTGCCGCAAGCTCCTTGCCTGTACCGCTTTCCCCGGTAATGAGCACAGTGGCTGAGGCAGACGAAGATTTACCTATGGCAATGAAAACCTCGCTCATCCCCTCGGAACTTCCTATAAGCCCTTTATGGGCAGGAACTGCCTGGTCTGGTTTAACACGTCCAGATCTGTGTACCCTCGCCTTGTCCAAAACACGCTTAACTGCAGAAAATAGCTCCGCGTCAGTGAAAGGTTTGGCTAAAAACTCCTCGGCCCCGGTTTTGACGGCCTCAACCGCTCCCTCAATCGATGGATAGCCTGTAATCATCATAACCTCGGTATCTCTAAAATTTTCGCTAATATGCCGAACCAGGTCCATACCACTGATGTTAGGCATCTTAAGGTCGGTAATAACCAGCTCCAATGGTGTCTGCTCAAGAATTTCAATCGCCTCGGATACCCCGGGAGCCGTGAAAACCTGATAATCTGCCGCAGTCAGATTTCGCTTTAGAACTTCCAGTGTATTTGCAGAATCATCAACTATCAAAATACGTTCTTTTCCGGCAGACATATTAAATATTTTTCTCCATATCTTCCGACTCTATCGCCGGTAATTGAATTTCGAACCGAGTACCACAACCGGGTTCGCTCTTAACATCAATTGTACCACCGTGGGCGGTAACGATTCCATATACAACAGGCAAACCCAAACCTGTTCCATGACCAACATCCTTTGTCGTAAAGAATGGGACAAATATTTTATCAAGAACCTCTTTACTCATACCTGTGCCAGTATCTTCCACAATAAGATAAACATTATGCTCGGAAAATCGCGTCTGAACTGTGATTTTGCCTGTTCCCGGCATTGACTGCAAGGAATTTACAACCAAATTAACCAGAAGCTGGTTCAATTGACCCGGATCAGCTGTAATTTCAGGCATATCCGGTGAAAGCAGACGAATAAGTTCTATGCCTTCCTTGGCACATCGGGCTTCGAAAAAATAAAGCCCATCCTGCACTATCTGGTTGAGATTGACGAACGTTTTGTGAGGCGGAGCTTGTCGTGCAAAAACCAGAAGCTTCTGGATAATCTCTCGTGCATGCAAAGAAGCTGTTTCGATTTTTCCAATGTCATGCTCAACCGAATCCGGAATCCCAGGACATTTCTTTGCCAACTGGGCAAAACCAAGAATATTTCCCAGCGGTTCATTTAGTTCATGAGCTACACCAGCGGCAAGCATCCCGATTGTAGCGAGCCGATCGGCATGAAGAAGCTGATTGTGAAGTTTTAGTTGTTCTTTCTCTGCCTGTTTCCGTTCAATAACTAATGCAACCTGTTTGGCTACAGCGTTAATTAGATTGCGTTCTTCTTTGAGAAATGGACCCTCATCAAGATCAGGCTTATCCTCTACATAAACCAGTTCAACAACGCCTCTTGATATACTCCCCACAACAATCTCAACCGTCTGTTTCTGACTACAATCACGAAAGCCTTGTGTCGTGTAGGATACTCCATCTAAAATTATTCTCGCAAATGCGATTTCGGGGTATTGCCAGGCAGGAGGAAGAAGTTCAACTATACCTTGGATGATTTCTTCCAAAGCCATATCTGGCTGGCTGGATATCTGAGCCATCCCGTAAAGACAAGTTAGCTCCTTGACTCGCTCAATCAAGGCTGCCTTTGCGGAAAATGACAACCGCTTATCCATCATCAGTATCCTCATATGTCGAGTAGAATTATACAGCAAAAATATTTCTCAGTTTACTGAATATTCGACCATTATATTTGTATTTACAAAGATTCGTCAAGTTACATAAAGGCTAATCAGATGTTAAAGTGTATCTTCATTGATAGTAATAAGCATATTCAGCGCAAATCGTTCAGTTAAAAAAGGTTCGAGAAGTACTTAGAACATAAACGGCTATTTTTGAGTCGTTATCTACAACGAGTATCACCTCTTTCGGAAGCTGAAAAACACCCTGATTTCCGGGTGAACCCAATAAAAAACGTATTGCTCAGCGACTGTCTTAAAATTGGCTTTGAATTGGGTTTGTTTTGGCTTAAATTGGCTTTGTTTTGGGTTAAATTGGGTTTGAATTGGCTTTGAATTGGGTTTGT
>JACNGQ010000183.1 GCA_014384025.1 Planctomycetota bacterium
TCCGAGCCGCAGATTGTTGGAGACGAAGGCTGGCGCAAGCCGCTTGAATGGTTGCCGCAATCGCACATCCCTCGCGAAGGCAATCCCGGCTTGGACGAAGTGAAATGGGGATTCGGGGCGGACAAGGGTATCGGATATACTCGCGCCGAACAACCTGTCTGGACGAACTGGCTGCCGGTTCGAATCCGTGCCATGGTCAAAGCAGGTGATACTCTTTTCGTGGCCGGCGCCCCCGACGTTCTTGACCCGAAAGATCCCTACGCCGCCTTCGAAGCACGCAAAGGAGCTAAGCTTGTAGCCGTGTCAGCCGAAGATGGAAAAAAACTCTCTGAAACAGCGCTTGAGTGTCCACCTGTGTTCGACGGCATGATTGCAGCAAACGGCTGCCTGTTCGCTTCCCTATGTGATGGAAGTGTTGTGTGCCTGGCGGGCAATAATGCAGCAGCTTCGAGTAAATAAGCAGGAGGTAATAGAATTGAAGGTTCTAAATAACACTCGACAGCCTAATTGCAGCCGGCGTGACTTTCTCAAGTTAGCTGGCCGCAGCACGGCCGCCTTGGCTTTTTGTGCTACTGCCGGACAATCTCTAAAGGCTCGGAACAACAAACCGACGAAGCGGAATATTATCTTTGTACTCAGCGACGACCATCGCTACGACTTTATGAGATTCATGGAAGGAGCACCGGAATTTCTCGAAACTCCGAACATGGATCGCATGGCGCAGCAGGGAGCACACCTTGTCAACGCGTTTGTCAGCACCTCGTTATGCTCACCGAGCCGGGCTTCGATACTCACCGGGCAATATATGCACCATCATCGCATCGTTGACAATCAACGGCCGGAACCGGAAGGGACAGTGTTCTTTCCGCAGTATCTGCAGAAGGCCGGTTACCAGACGGCCTTCATAGGCAAGTGGCACATGGGTCATGAACACGATGCCCCGAGACCCGGCTTCGATCACTGGGCCAGCTTCAAAGGCCAGGGAACCTACTTTAATCCGATACTCAATATCAATAACAATCATCGCCAGTTCGAAGGATACACGACCGACGTACTGACGGATCAGGCGCTTGATTGGCTTAAGGATGGCAGAGATGCCAACCAGCCGTTCTTTCTATATCTTTCGTTCAAGGCCGTACACTATCCCTTCCAGCCCGCAAAACGCCACCAGGGCCGCTATGCTAAGGCCGATGTAAAACGCCCTGAAACTATGGCCAATACAGAACGCAACTATCAGACGCAGCCGCATTGGGTTCGCGAGCGACGTTATAGCATTCACGGTATCGACCACATGGAAACTGGGCAGTACGACAATGACCCTGTGCCGTCATTCGACGACCTGTACAAACAATACTGCGAGACCGTGCATGGGCTGGATGAGAACCTTGGCCGCGTCCTTAACTATCTGGACCAAACTGGTCTTAGCAAGTCAACGCTTGTAGTCTATATGGGCGACAACGGCTTCGCACTCGGAGAGCATGGCTTTTACGATAAGCGGGATGCTTTCGAGGAGTCTATTCGTGTGCCGATGCTCGCATATGCTCCGGGCATGATTGAGCCGGGCACAAAGGTTACGCAAATGGTACAGAACATAGATATCGCCCCGACGCTGCTTGCGAGTGCCGGCGTGCAGCCGCCGAAAGCGGCGAAAATGGATGGCCAATCTTTCCTGCCGCTGCTGAGAAGTAAATCAATTCCGTGGCGCGACCATATCCTATACGAGTACTACTGGGAGTGGAATTTCCCGGCTACACCGACGGTGTTTGCTATTCGAGGCGAGCGGTACAAGTATATATTCTATCAGGGTGTTTGGGACCACGACGGATTTTACGACCTCAAAACCGACCCGCACGAACGGCATAATCTGATTAACGTTCCCGCTTACAGTGATCGCATCGAGGAGATGAAAAAACAGCTCTTCGATGAGCTTGAAGCCGGCGGCGGGCTGGATATCCCGGTACACCGTCCTCTGGGCGAGCGCCTCGATCAGCGTAAAAACAAACGCTGATATTGTTTAGCGGAGATTAGGGCAACCACATGGGGTTGCCCCTATGACCATGCAGACGACTCAAGATTTTGGGGTCAGCGTTATAATTCGTGAAGCATTTTTACGGCTTGTTTTACAACCATATCGGCGGCCTTCGGGGCAAAGGAGCTGCTGCTGACTTCGTATCCACCTTCTATATACAGATGCTCCGGCGGAAGGTATCCGTGTGCGCCGTTGCAGTGGGTAATCACAAAAGTATGCTTATATGGTGAAGCAGCTTTAATGGCCATTCCGATTTCCGTCAATACCTCGCCGCTCAAACCTACAAAGGCGATATCACCCACCCTTGCGACGGTCACATTAAACCGGGAAGTTGGAGCGTCGTTCTTAATTTTAGGTTCATTTGGCGATTTACCCGGCAGCTCAAGAGTGGTAAAGGCTGTTGCGATTTCCCCGTCGCCGGAGACCTTATCAATAGCACGGAAAGTATGTACCGCCTCTTCACCTAACATTGTTCCTAAAAGTACGGGCTCGGGAATCCAGCCGGGTTCGGTATTGAATTTGGGAAGCACTCTATACCACGGATCAATATTGCCGGATGCACCTGCAAAGGCGGCGGCTATTACATCTTCGCCGAGAATTTTTTCGACAAACTGCTCTGCCAGTCCGATGACATCGCCGCTTATGGTATAATTTTTACCGCCCAGGCAGGTAGCGTGGGTCGCATAATCTATCAGGGCGGCTATCGTCTTGCCGTCATCGTTAGTCATCTTAACCACCAACACCTCTTTGTCGGTAGGGCCATAAGGATTGCGTCCGAGTCTTATCGAGCTGTTGCCAGAGTTATCGAATACCAACTGGCGTCGATTAATACCTACCGGGGAATATCCGATGCCTGCACCAATCTGAACAGGCTCAAAATTACCAAGACCTTCGCGAATTAATTTTATCAGCTTCCCTTTTAATTGTTCGGTATATTCGAGATTATTCGGATGTCCTTTTTCCTTGTCTAATGTCAAAGTCGGGCCGGCGTGGGTATGTATGGCGCTTAGAAATAGTTCCGATGGCTCAAGCTGGAATTCATTTAAAATATCTTTTCGCATATCTTCAGCGGTTCCGCCGTAATAGCCTAACAAATCCGATGAAACCAGCACAAGCCTTTTGCCGTTATTTTTGAATATGATAACCCGGGCGGATAAAGGGTCGTGAACGCCTGTGGATAATCCTGTGCGGGCGCCATAGCCGGACATTTTAACCGGTTTTTTCGGCGTTATATCAATCTTTGCAGTGCCGGCCTGAAGGGCAAATACGGGTGAAGACACAAGGAAAAGAACGATAGCATATACAGCAACGATTACAGAAATTTTCCTGGGTGAAAGAACTGATACTTTTTTCATGGCAGGCCTCCTTAAGGACTTTCTTTTATGAAATTGTTACGACTGTTTAACATTATACTTCCCAGACGACTGTATGCAAAGGGAGTATATCTCAAAGTTCGTGGTTTTCTCATTGGCTTTTCCCTGGTCATACCTGGTGTAAATTGGGTTTGAATTGGGTTTGTTTTGGCTTTGCCACCCTTGATTTTGGCCCAAAATTGGCTTTGATTGGGTTTGAATTGGGTTTGAATTGGCTTTGTTTTTTCATGGCCAGAATCGTCATTTTTTTCATAATCCTTTGTGATAAATAAGTTTGCGTTTATTTCGGTTTCGAGGAAATTGGGTTTGTTTTGCATAAAAAGTGTATCTGGAAATATGTTATAATTGAAAGAGTGCCTAAAGTGACTAAAGTG
>JACNGQ010000106.1 GCA_014384025.1 Planctomycetota bacterium
AGCGATGCGGAGCCATAAATAAGGTCCGGCCCATCCCAAGAACACTCCTTGGCGTAAGGAAGGCAAATACCCGGGCCATGGACCCCCCAAGATACCTCTCCCTCCCCCAGCACAACCCGCGCCACCCCCCACAAAAAAGCAGGGGCCATGAGATCAGTAGTAAAACCGTCGGGAGACACCGACCGCCACATTTGATCGTCAATGCGCCATTCAAAGGGAGACCTCGCAAATTCAAAACCGATACGATTCCACACCTCATAGCGCCCCACCTTCAACACGGTAAAATCATATTGCAAAAGAATGCCTTCCTCGGGCACCTCCTTCTCGACATTGCCTTGGTCCACACTCAGGTGCAACCACTTTCCTTCTGACAGGAACTGGGGTCGTCCCCAACCCGCAATATTGACCTTGTGGCTAGTCTTCGCAGATTCGCCCTCGATCCACACAAAATCAGGAGCTTGTTCCTGCGAAAAAGTTGGACAGGTCAGCAAAAGCATTGCCATAATAAATCCAGCAATCCATCTTCTGTCCTTGAAACCGTTAAGAATAATTTGGCAAAAGACTGCATCCCAGCGACCAAACCCAACAGGTACTAGACAATTTGTCATTGTAATACTCCTACTTTGAATCAGACATTCGTTGTGTTGTTGACAACGCGAAGAGACCATCCTTTTGAGCTACAAAGCGTCTGAGACCCGACAAGGAACTTCTATCTATCTTTTGCCTTCACCCCAAATAAGTCAACCTAAATGTTGTCGACCCCATTTTTTTCGGTCCTTGAGCGTTTGTCAACCGTCAGTCGGACCGGTAGAAAAGAGTGGATCGGGAGACGCCCAGATGCTCGGTCACTTTTCGTCTGGCTATCCCAAAAGTCTCGATATGCCAGAGTATGAACAACCTTTCTCGTAGTGTGTATCTGGGTTTCTTCAGGTGCTTTTTGATACGTTTCTGAAGGATGGAGACTTGAGTTTCGAGTTGGTAGACCTTGTCTTTCAGAAGGATGTTTTCCTTGTCTTTCTCGTCAATGTCCATGATGGCGAGGCGTTTAAGGCTTCGTTTACGAACTCTGCCTGAGTATTTAGCGGCAATGATGGCTGCTTTGAAAATCAATGAAGCAGCAAATGCGATAGCATCGTGTTTCTTGTCCATGAAATCTATTTCAGCTCCTCCAAAACATGTGAAAACCAGTTGCAGATGGAGCATTATAGCATAAAATAGGCTGAAAATGCTAACGACGACCTTGGGTGCGTAAATGCTTGTAAGTCAATAGGATAGGCCAGATGTCACGGTGGTCCCACTATCGCTTGACTAGTACAGGTACTTCCGAGTGAAAAGTGTGCACTATACGTGCACTTGAAGAGAAAGAGGGGCAGCACTCCAAAGACTAACTCATTTCATAACAACGAGTTAGGATTCACAGAGTGCAATGGAGGCGGGGGGATTTGAACCCCCGTCCCGAGATGTTTCAAGGCAAGCTTCTACATGCTTAGTCGCTTAATTGTATTCTTCACCTTACCAAGCGCCAAAACGACAGGCTCTTAGCTCAGCTATTTCGGTTAGTTCTCGCTTTGCCGGCCCGAACAACCGGCTCAGCCAGCCTGCTTAGTGACGTCCTTACCCAACCCACAGGCAAAATCAGGCAGGACGGGCAGCCAATTTAGGCAGCCATGCGCAACTGTGTGTTGTCGCTTAAAAATTTAGGTGCCGGAATGATTAGCCAGGCCAACCGGCGTCCTGGGCATGCAACTTGTCCGTCCATCATCCGGTCGAAGCCGTTCGCCCCCGTATTCACTTTTCAAATATGTCTTACATCAGGTCCCGCTGAATCGCTCATAACCATGCCAAGTATTATATCAATTGATACGCCATACCACAATAAAAGTTTATTCCAAGATTGCTATATCGGCATTTTTGCAATTATATTTCGGGATATACCCAGGGCTTTCGATATTCGCGGCTGAGCAGTTTGTTTGCCTCATAGTCGCCGACGATTATTTCCTTTTCGCCGTCCCATTCTACGCTTCGGCCGAGCTTTAGAGAGAGCATACCCAGCAGGCTCATGTTCGTGGAACGATGGATTTCCTCGATATCGCAAACTGGGGTTGAGCCGGTTTGAATAGCCTTGAGAAAATCAGCCCACAGTTCGGGGATGTTCTGCTTGTCGGGGTCGTGCAGTGTGGGCTTTTCATTGATGACCTTTTGTCCTCTACCGGACGGGTAGAAGGTCCAGCCGTCACGCCAGGCCATGTGAAAAGTGCCTTTTGTGCCGTAGAAGTAACAGCCTACAGCTTCCCCTTTTTCAGCGTTATTACCGGCGAATTGTCGATGCTCCCAGACGGCGGTGAAGTTCTCGAATTCAAAGCTTGCGACCTGATGGTCGGGGGAGTCGGTTGTTTGACCTCGTTCATCGTTTACCGGTGGACCTTTGACGGGACGGCCGCCTGTTGAGAAGACCTGTTTGGGATATTTTTCCTCGGTCCACCATAGAATTTGGTCCATCCAGTGCACGCCCCAGTCGCCCAATGTGCCATTACCGTAATCGAGGAACTGACGGAAACCCTTGGGGTGTATTTTCGTGTTAAATGGTCTCAGCGGCCCGGGCCCGCACCACATATCCCAGTCCAGACCGACGGGAACCGTTGCATTAGCTCTTGGCTCTTCCGGTCCACCTCCAGAATGAACAAATGCCCTGACCATACCTATTTTTCCGGCCTTGCCAGATTTGAGGAATTCCAATCCAGATACATTGTGTGGTGAGATTCGCCGATGTGTGCCGACCTGAACGACTTTGCCGGCGGCACGGGCAGCATTTACCATTGCCCGTCCTTCTTTTATAGTATGGCCTATAGGCTTTTCTACGTAAACATTGGCATCTGCCTTAACGGCCGCAATGGTAATCAACGGATGCCAATGGTCGGGTGTGGCAACGATGGCAATATCAATTTTCTCTCCGGCCAGAAGCTCTCTGAAGTCTTGATACTTGCGGGGCTTGTCGCCGGTTAGCTTTTCAATTTCAGCTGCTGCCGGTTCCAACTGATTGAGGTCAGCATCGCACATAGCGACCATTTTACACTGGCCGGACTGCATTGCGGTACGGGCGATATTCATGCCCCACCAGCCGCTGCCGATAAGGGCGGTGCGATATTTTCTGCCGGTCTGGGCTCTGAGTATGGTTGGGGCTGAAAAAGCAAGGCCAGATATTAGTGAGCCTTTGAGAAATGTGCGACGGTTAATCGACATGATTATATCTCCTCTCGTATTGAAACACTTATAAAACAACTTGTTTTTTATATTGATATGGGTAGTTTTAAACTTTTTAAACAACTCCCGACTTTTTATCCAATTTAACAAACTGCATTCATAAGTCAAGTGAAAAAACAATTCACACCGGAGTAGATGAAATTGGCATTGTTTTGGCTTTGTTTTTCCAAAGCCACAATACGGTTTTATCATCATAACTCTCCGTAAATACTGATTTTTCATCAATTTTTGCCTTTCATCAAATTGGCTTTGAATTGGGTTTGTTTTGGCTTTAATTGGGTTTGAATTGGGTTTGTTTTGGCTTTAATTGGGTTTGAATTGGCTTTGTTTTTCCATGTCTAAAATCGGCATATTTTTCATATTCCTTTGTGGTAAATAAGTTTGCGCTCATTTTATCATTTCTTAAATTGGGTTTGTTTTGCATAAAAAGCTTATAAATTCGTACGTAAGAATTCGTAGAGTTTATAGCGTACAGCCCCCGACAGAAAAACAAGTGAGCTAACATCGGGGGTAAACTCCAGCGTAGAGCGTTTAGCGTATTGTGTATTGGGTATCTCATATGTCAGATTTCATATTTCATATTGTATTTGAGGGAAAAAAAGCCTGCCTCTATAATTAGAGCAATGGACAGTTTTGAGCCGAAAAAAGTCTCGATTTTCAATGCTGGATTCTTGTAACTCTATGTGGTAAAAGGAGATAAAAAATTTTGAAAATTCAGAATTTTGTTTTTAACTGTGAGCGTTTTTGACTGAAATTAGCCCCGGATTTCACTGTTTTTTTACGTCAGATTAGGTATAGGGAGGAAAATAAATGTATCGATGATACAATTCTTTAAGGGATAAAAAAGATGGCTACTCTTCTTAATATTGTACCATCATGTGACGGCTTTGAAGGTGATATCTCTTGAAAGCTCAAGGTGAATTTCGTAAAATTATTGGTTTCGTACGGAGAAAATTCTAATTGTTAACCGTATAAATAGGTATTCTGAGATAAAGGAGGCATATGACTATGAATACGTGTACCCGTCGTACTTTTCTGAAAACTTCGTTGGCTGCTGTTGGCGGTGTCACGCTGGCTTCAAATGTGTGGTCCCAGGTCAGGGGGGCCAACGACGATATTCGCATAGCAGTCGTGGGTGTTCGAAAGAAGGGTAAGGAACACATCCAGGACTTTCGCAAGCTCTCAGGTGTGCGCATAGTCGCCATATGCGATGCTGATACGCAATTCCTGGACATAGAAGTTGCGAAGTTCAAAAAGCGCAATATTAAGGTCGATACCTACATTGACTACCGGAAATTGCTGGAGAACAAGAACATCGACGCGATTGTTCTCTCAGTACCTGATCATTTGCATGCCCTGATGACGGTATGGGCATGCCAGGCAGGCAAGGACGTTTATGTCGAAAAGCCGGTTTCACATAACATTTGGGAAGGCCGGAAAATGGTAGAGGCAGCTCGCAAGTACAAACGCATCGTGGGAGTCGGCTCACAGGATCGCTCGGACGTAGGATTACTACCTTTAGCGGAGCATATCAAACAGGGCGGCCTGGGTAAAGTTAGACGTGTGCACGCCATCACCTACAATGCCCGCTTGAGCATTGGCAAGGTCAGTGGTCCCCAGCCAATCCCGTCGACATGTGACTACAATCTTTTCCAGGGGCCAGCCCCGTTGACACCGCTGATGCGCACGAACCTTCATTATGACTGGCACTGGTGCTGGCCTACCGGTACCGGCGAGATGGGCAATCTTGGCGGCCATGTACTGGACGACTGTCGCTGGACTACCGGCGTGACTGATATGTCGCCGCGCGTGATTAGCCTCGGTGGGCGGTTCGGCTACGATGATGACGGTCAAACACCCAATACAATGGTATCGTTGTTTGACTACGATGCCTTTCCCATAATCTATGAAATTCGTGCCCTGCCGCGTTCAAAAAGTGAAATAGTTGACACTTATCAGGGGATTACCTCGCGAGGGATGGATCGCTATCGGGGTATCAACTTCGGTATGATAATTCAGTGCGAGCATGGCTACTTTTCTGGCGGTCGCGGCGGAGGCTGGACCTACGACAATGACGGCAAGAAGATCAAGCAGTTCGCCGGCGACGGCGGATGGGGACACATGACGAATTTCCTCAATGCTATGCGCAGCCGCCGAGTCAGTGACCTGAAGGCAGACGTGCTCGAGGGGCATATCACGGCCAGTATGATTCATTCAGCCGATATTTCCTATCGACTTGCACATAGAGAACCTGTCGAGCAAGTCAAGAAGACAGTCGAAGGCAATGACCTGCTGGCGGAGTCTTTTGACCGTCTCTCGCAGCATCTGCAGGCGAATGAAATCGATCTGGCCAAGAATCCCTTAGCCGTCGGCCCGATGCTAAACTTCGACATCGAGAGTGAGAAATTCGTAGGTGAGAACAGTTATTCTGCGAACATGTTTTTGAGCCGGAATTACCGTCCGCCGTTTGTAGTACCTGAAACTGTGTGACTCCAAATCGATAGCAAGAAACCTTTTGCCGTAAGTATAACAGGTCTGTACCGTTATAGATTCAGGTGTTCTGCTGCATATCGCAGGCATTTCTTTACGTTTCGCTCTTCGAGCTTCACCTGCTCGTCAACCGACATATTGTCGATATTCGGCAAGGTCTCTTTATCGCTTGCGTAAGTCCGCACGTATCGCATGGCACGCGCCAGATTCACACCGGAAACATCTCCTAAGGTGGTCCAGTATTTCTCGCCAAGACAGGGCACCTTGAGAGGGTTGCGCGTGGACATTTCCACGCTGAACTTCATCCCGGGCCTGGCCTTTCGTATAATCTCAACTATCTTTGGCAAGTCGAGCGTACCTTCGCCCAAAACCACATCAGCCAACAAGAACCCGTCCTCGTATTCGCAGACTGCCATGTCCTTCAGATGGACCGAGTGCGCCCATGGGGTATAGGCTTGAACTGTATCCATCGGGTCTTCCAGAAGAGAGAAACTGTTGCCGGTATCAATGCAGACACCCACATACTCGCTGCCTATGCGGTTGAGCATCTCCAGCATGTGGGGAATAAGCCAGTCTTTGTGGTTCTCAATCGCCAGGGGAATTCGGCATTTTTCGACGATGGGCACAACAGACTCAATTGCTTTCCAGGAGCGCTCAGCGAATTCGTCAAACTGTTCACGTTTGTCGAATTGTTCGTAACGGCGACCGCCGCAGAAACCGCGGATTGCTCTGGCACCTGCTGTCTTGACGCTGCGGACTCCCGCCTCGAACCGCTCCAGGTCCACCTTGCCACCCAGCCATACCGAATCTTCTATGAATAAATCATTGTCTTCTACGTAAGCGCGCAGCTCTTTTACATACGCTTCGTCTCGCCTTCCGATGACACACTGGAGACCGCCAGCCCCGACTGAATGGCAGTGCTTTAGAAAGGTTAGAGGATCATGGGTCACCCTGGGTGTGTATCCGGCTTGTTCTGCGCGGCTGCGAATGTTGTAGGAAAAGTCATCGATGCCAAGTTTTGTCCTCTTAGGTGCTCCAAGTTCTGTTGCCAGTGCCGGGGCTCTCAGCATCGATGCGGCTATGCAACCTCCAATCGAAAAAAGCACTTCTCTTCTATTCATCATTATTTTCCTTAATTTTAGTACTCTTAAAGAGATAACCTCTTCTCCATGACAATGATTTCCAATCCACTAACTTTCAGGAGTTGGCATCATTCACTTTTTGATTTATAAACTCAATGAAATATTTACCAAAAAGAGAAATCTGACAAATCAATATCAACAGTCAGTATGAAGATATTATTATAATCAGATGGACTTCCGCCGAGCAAGATTATATTATCTGCCGTAACTGTTTGATAGGGATCATTCGCTGTATCACTACCTCCCACAAAGCACAGCTTAAATAATTCTATTTTTCTGAGCTGCAAAATACCAGAATTCTTCGAAAAATAACCTCTTTCAGGAGTAGGAAAAATCTTTGTAAATCTTGCTTTTCAGGTGAAAAGAAAACCGCAAAAACAATTGAAAAATAGCAGTGAGGTGGATATAATATCGTAGTGGCTCGGACTCATAATCCATTGGTCGCAGGAGCGAACTGAAGCCGGGCCCATTCAAAACGATATTTTCGATGTTTCTATAAAGGGTGATTTATCCGGTACTTTCAGTTTGATTGCGATTTTCGGCAGTTTTTTTTTAGTCCTTTTTAGGTCGTATATTCACACGTTATTACATTCATTAACGAAAGGAGCATATTATGAACCACAGAAAAATTTACAGCATCATTTTCCTGTTAGTTGTCTTTGCCGGCTTTTCGGCCGCAAGGGAGCAGAAGAAAGACGAATGGGTATCTCTGTTCGACGGCAAGAGCTTAAACGGGTGGTCTGTCCATAGCGGTTTTGCCAAATATGAAATCGAGGACGACGCAATTGTCGGTTCCACCGTCAAAGGCAGTCCCAACTCATTTCTCTGCACGGACCGGGAATATGGTGATTTTATATTAGAGTTTGAGGTGCTGCTGGACCCCAGGCTTAATTCCGGTGTGCAGATACGCAGCAAGATTGCCAAAGAAGAGAAGGTGTTCGTTTTCACAGGGCGTGATGGAAAACCCAGCAGCCGGAAAATACCGGCGGACCGTGTCTATGGTTACCAGGTGGAAATTGCATCGGAAAGCGGAGGAGCCTCGGGTAGCATTTATGATGAGGCCCGCCGTGCTTTTATGCTCGCGAGCACAAATTCCGACCCTGCCGCCAGTAAGGCGCTCAAAGACGACAAATGGAACAAGTTCCGCATTGAGTGCAAGGGAGACAGAATCAGGACGTGGATTAATGACATCCCCTGTGTCGATTTGAGGGATGGAATGACAAGCCGCGGTGTCATCGGTCTTCAAGTCCACCAGGTAAGAGCAGATGCCCCAACCTATCAGGTACGCTGGCGTAACATTCGCATAAAGGCGGAAGACCAGGGCGTAGAACCGCCCGTAATCTCCAGCCGACAACGTGCGTTGAGCTGTACGCCGCTCTGGAGAGGTCAGCGAATGGATGACGGGCGTGCATATGTCTCTGACAGCATTCTGGAAAGAATGAAGAACGTCTCGATTACAATGGCCTGGAGCATTGTTACAAGAGCCGGTTATCCCAACTGTTATGAAAATGCCGCCGGCTGGCAAATCATATATCCGGATAAGGCAATTGTCGGTCGAGTACTTACCGCCCAATATATGCCCTCTCACCCGGAGTATAACCGGGACATCATGCGTCAGGGGAAAGCGGAGGGACGGATCGGCAATTCCAATTCCTGGCCGATTGACATGCTTAAAAAAGGCGATGTGTATGTTGCAGACTGCTTCGGCAAGGTCCTCGACGGGACTTTGATAGGTGACAATCTTGCTAACGCCATCTATGCCAATTCCGGAAATGGTGTCATCTTCGACGGAGGTATCCGAGATTTAGAAGGCATAGAGGCTATAGAAGGATTCAACGCATGGCACAAGGGCGCGGATCCAAGCTTTCTTCGCGAGGTAATGTTGACGGCAATCAATGTTCCGATAAAGGTTGGCAAAGCTTTGGCTTGTCCCGGTGACGTAGTTTTGGCCAAACGCGAAGGCATCGTATTTATCCCTGCACATTTAGCTGAGAAGGTTGTAACCGAATCAGAAGGTATAATGCTGCGGGATATGTTCGGACACCTGAGACTGCGGGAAGGTAAGTACACTCCGGGACAAATCGACGGCAGGTGGTCGCCGGAAATCCAAAAAGACTTTCGCGGTTGGCTTAAAGAGAACATTGACGAACTGCCTGTTCCAAAAGATGTAATTGAAGGGATATTGAATCCGGAAAAACGAAACTGGTAGTTGTACGATTGTCATTTGTGTATACCTCAACGTGCCATAAATAGCGTACGATCGGAGATTAATTATGAAAAAAGAGAAAGCCGGCAGACAGAGAGAGCTTTCAAGGCGTTCTTTGTTTAAAGCAACTGGTGCGGGTTTTGCGGGCTTGAGCCTCGCAAATATATTTGGGGCTCCTATCGAAGAACAGGTGGCCTATGCCACACAGAATGTAAAGCGGAGTTCCAGCCCATCTCAACTGAAAATTACAGATATGCGTATAGCGGTGGTTACAAGAGCACCTTTCAGCTGCCCCCTGATTCGTATCGACACCAATCAGGACATCTGCGGTTACGGTGAAGTCCGTGACGGCGCCGACGAACGTTATGCCCTGATTCTCAAGAGCAGAATTTTGGGCCAGAATCCATGTAACGTGGAACGCATATTCAAACGAATCAAACAATTCGGACATCACGGTCGCCAGGGAGGCGGTGTCTCTGGTGTAGAAATGGCTTTGTGGGACCTTGCAGGCAAGGCATATGGTGTCCCTGTCTATCAGATGCTCGGAGGTCGATACCGAGACCGTGTCCGTCTGTATGCCGACACTCCCGACGGCAGAGTGAGCGGCCTTAAGACAAGGCTCGATCAGGGATTTACTTTTTTGAAAATGGATTGCGGCATCCGGAGCATCCGAAAAGTACCGGGAACTCTTAGCTATCCTACAAAAGACACAAACTGGTACGGCAAACATCCTTTTACAAGAATTCAATTGTCTGATAAAGGCGCTGCTCTGATGGCTGAGCGTTTTGCCGAGGCTCGTGAAGCTGTTGGCTGGGAAGTGCCAATCGCTTCGGACCACTTCGGCCATATAAGTGTGAATAGCTGTATCAAACTGGGCAAAGCTCTGCAGCCCTACCAATTAGCCTGGCTGGAGGATATGGTCCCGTGGGAATATACGGAGATGCTGAAAGAGATTAAGAATGCCATTGATGTACCACTGCTGACCGGAGAGGACATTTATCTGCTTGACAGCTTCAAGCCGCTTATCGACGGGCGTGCTGTCGATATGGTTCATCCAGACTTAGCTACTGCCGGCGGTATTATGGAGACCAAGAAAATTGGCGATTATGCAGAACAACACGGTATCGCTATGGCCATGCACTTCGCAGGCACACCGGTATCCTTCATGGCCAACGTTCACTGCGCAGCGGCCACGGAGAACTTCGTAGCCCTGGAGCACCATTCGGTTGAGGTTGACTGGTGGGAGGATATGGTGACAGGTGTTGAGAAACCGCTGCACGTGGATGGATTTGCGCGCGTACCGGAAGGGCCGGGTCTGGGTATAGAACTGAATATGGACGTAGTGAAAGAACACCTCGGTCGGGATCAAGAGCTTTTCGGGCCCACCGACGAATGGAACAGAAGAGGCTCTAACGACAGGTTGTGGAGCTAAGAAAAGGATTATAACCATGGAAGTAAACAGGAAAAAAAAAGAGTCTGAAGAAAAATCAATAAAATCCGACCGACGTACTTTTGGCAAAGCTGTTTTAGCAGGCGTTCTTGGTGGTCCGGCTGTCTTGTCATCTATTTCTCAGAGAGCACAAGGCATCAACTCCCCCGCCGTTTCCGGAAAAAAAGGACAGGCAATGAAGCTTGCTTTAATGCTTGATATTCGAGACAAAGAAAGATGCATACTGGCGCGTCAGATAGGTGTTAATCACGCAATCGTATCTGTTAATCGAGCGTTAAGAAGGATCCCGCGGGACCAGTACGTTGATGCGCTTGGGAAATTAAAGGCTGCTTATGAGGAATCTGGAATAACAATATCCGGTGTTGAGAGCCATCCGGTTGCAGCAGAAAAAATCAAGTTAGGGGTGCCCGGTCGGGATGAGGAAATTGAAAACTACTGTGCCGCGATTGAGGCCCTTGGGAAAGTGGGGATACCGATGTGCTGCTACAATTTTATGGCGGGCATCGGGTGGTATCGAACCAAGACTGATATTGCCGAACGAGGCGGCGCCCTTTCAAGTGAGTTCGATAATGAAATAGCAAAAAAGCAAGGGCTAACTCGGTGGGGTAAAATAAGTGAGGAAAAAATCTGGGACAACATTACTTACTTTCTAAAACGGATTATTCCCGTTGCGGAGAAGGCAGGCGTGAAAATGGCACTGCATCCGGATGACCCTCCCATTTCGCCGCTTCGCGGTATCGGGCGCATCCTGACCAGCGGCAACGCCTTCCGCCGAGTCCTTCAAATAGTGCCAAGTCCGGTCAACGGCATTACCTTCTGCCAGGCCAATTTCAAGCTAATGGGTGGAGATATTCGGGTTTTGGTGAGAGAGTTTGGCGGACAAGGTAAGATATTTTTCGTCCACCTGCGCGATGTTAAGGGTACAGGCGAGCGTTTTCATGAGACGTTTCACGATAACGGACCAACTGATATGGCCCAAATGCTCAAACTCTATCACGAAGTCGGTTTTGACGGCCCGATACGTCCGGACCACGCACCTACGTTGGCTGCTGAGAGCAATGAAAGTCCCGGTTATGCAATGCAGGGAAAAGTCCTTGCGATTGGTTACATTAAAGGCATCGCGCAGGCTTTGAATATACCAATAATGTAAACTTACAAATCGTATGACATATATAGGTATCTGCGTTTTAAGAATGAGTGCCGACTGTGTTAGCCGGGCAAAGAGATGATTGAAATCACATTATCTAAACTGTCGAGGAAGACTTACAGTTTTATTGGTATTTTCTTTTTTATCCTTCAGTTGTTTTGTGTCGCTTCATATTCGGATATGCAAAGTGATTTTGCCGACCCCCCTGTAAAATTCCTGCCCAGACCTTTGTGGTTCTGGAACAATACCGAAGTAGCTGTTGTTGATATTCATGAACAGATGAAGAAATCGAGAAATCTCAGTAAATACGGCGGATTCGGGATACTTCCCTTCGGCAAAGCTTTTTCTCCGGACTACCTCACAGAAGAATATTTTGCTGTTTATGGCGCTGCTTTGGAAAAAGCCCGCGAACTGGATATGACTATGTCACTCTATGATGAATATGGTTTTCCCAGCGGCTCGGCAGGTGCGAGGAACTCTCGTGATATCAGCCTGTTCAATGAAAAGTATCCAGAATTAACCATAAAGCGGCTTGATAAACACGAGGAAATTGTTCCCGGCCCCACGGTATATGAAAAGACCGTCCCAGCGGGTGACGTTATGAGTATTGTTGGTATGAATACGAAAACCAAAGAAAGGGCGGATATAACCGAGAAGATAAATGAAGGTGTGCTTCAGTGGAATGTTCCATCAGGAACATGGAAAATCATGCTTTTCGTATGTGTCAAAGACGGTTATCCCAGTTGTGATTATCTCGACCCCGAGGCAGTGGACAAGTTCATTGAAATGACCCATCAGGCTTACTATGACCGATTCAAGGAATATTTCGGGACGACAATCGATTCGACCTTTTACGATGAACCTACCTTATACCGCGGAGAGGGACGGACCTGGACCGACAAATTCAATGAGAAATTCGAAGCAAAGTACGGTTTTAATCCCAGAGCCTATTATCCGGCCTTATGGTACGACATCGGGCCCGAAACCCAGGCCGCAAGAAATTACCTGTTCGGATTTCGAACAGAACTGTATGCTTTAGGTTTTCCAAAGAGGATACAGGACTGGTGCGATAAACACGAGATTGAAACAACGGGGCATCAGGACCAGGAGGAAGTCATCAATCCCGTCAGCGTTTCAGGTGACCTGATGAAGTGCTTCAAATATCAGGCGATTCCCGGCGTAGATAAAATCGGAGGAAACCGCCCCGCAGAGAGGATATACAAGGTCATCAGCTCCTCGGCGTATAACTGGGACATGACACTTGTAATGAGCGAAACTTACGGAGCCATGGGCAATTTGAGCTGGGCCGATATTTATGCTGTTGCCATGGAGCAATATACCAAGGGCATCAACATACTAATTCCTCATGCGGTTTGGTATGACGATAAGAACGTCGTATTTAAGCCGGAGCTGTCGTACCGCAGTCCGATTTATTCCGAGAGACTGCCGGAATTCAATACTTACATTGCCAGACTCAACGTGATGCTGCAGAATGATGGGCGTCATGTATCCGATATCGCAGTACTCTATCCTATCGCTACTCTTCAGGGCAGTCATCACCTGGATGGGCCGCTTGGATTTTATCAAGGCGGCGTAAAAGTACCGGAGGCTGATTACGTGGAAGCTGGCGAACTGCTGATTGCAGGAGCTGGCCGAGACTATACTTTTATACACCCTGAAGTTTTAGATGACAATTGCATAGTAGAAGGAAATGAGCTTGTTCTTCAAAACAAGATTAATGCCGAACGATTTAAGGTTTTTGTCCTTCCCGGGCATAAAACCATACAATGGAAAAATCTGAAGAAGATAAAAGAATTTTACGATAACGGGGGTAAAGTAATTGCTACCGGACAGTTGCCATTCAAGTCAGCGGAATTCGGGCATGACGGAGATGTGGTTCGGACTATAAAAGCAATGTTCGGGTCGATTACAGATCAAAACACTTCAAATGATTTACATATCAAGAAGAACAGCAGCGGAGGTATGGCAATCCCCCTTAAGAGCCTGAATGCATCAACTTTGCGAAAGGCACTGGATACCGCCGTTGATGTTTATGATGTAGAGTGCGAAGACGATAAGGTGTTGCGATATATTCATAAAAATATAAATGATACGGAAATTTATTTGTTTGCCAATATCAGTGAAAACCAAATTGATACTAAGATAAAACTTAGAGGGCTTATGGAACCGGAGGCCTGGAATCCGCATACAGGCGAAATTATACAACTTGAGCATTCCCATGAAAAGGAAGCCGGTTATGATACCACAAGGACACGGTTGACTTTACCTCCTATAAAGTCAGTCTTTATTGTCGGCAAAAAAGCAGGCTAAAAATCACCTGATGCGATTAAACATACCGATTAGCATATGAATGATCTTAGCTGATGCCTGGATTTCGACCATATTCGTTCCAAGCCATGTCTCATAGCCGCCAAGTTCGTGTTGTGCGATTGTCGGCAGATAACCATAACTGCCATTTGCATGAGATATAGTGAACGTTTGCTCAAAGGGACTCTTTGCTTTCATCTCCAGGCCGATTTCAACAAATACTTCAAACGGAATGGCACAAATACCAAGATTACCAATACGAAATGTTTGTAATACGACAGAAACCTCTGCAGGTGTATCCTGCATCTGGAGAGTGCGCCTGGCATACACTTTTTCGTGTTTGTGATATGGCTTGGCATCGTCCGGTTTCTCAAGTATCCTTTGAGCGTAGGCTATCTGTTTGTCAGTGGGTTTTCGAACTGCAAGAGCCAACTCATTTTTCATAGCATCCAATTTAACCCAATCCTGAAACTTTAGATTCTTATGTGCCTCGTAAACAGCCGTGGCCACAAGATCGGCAACCTGCTGCATCTTTTCATAAGGGGCAAATCCCTTAGTTGGTTTATTGAGCCAATCTATGTTATTAATATCTCCACTTGTCCCATTGGTCAAAATCCCAATAAATGGAGGATCACTTCGATCAGCACCAAGTAGTTGCCGGATTTTATCTGCGAATACTCCAAAGTAGTCAGCAGAAATTACTCCTTGCTGACCGGTACCCACATAATGAAGGGAGTAGTTTGCCAAAAGAGCAATCGTTCGGCCGTCCACTGACTTTATCGACAAGAATGCAATTTGCGGGTCAGTGAGACCTGCTGCTTTGAGAATATTCGGATTACCACGACCGGGATTCATGACGACCTTATCTTCCCCGCCGAAAGGATTTGGGACCGGTACGCCAGGTTTCATAAAACAACGCCGATTGAAGACCTGCGCGGGCTCCTGTGTAGAGCCCCAGCCAATTCGAGCCGGTTTAAGGTTGTTCACAGCGCGTCGGACACCATCGGAAATACGCGATACAAGAAACTGCTGGTAGCTGCTCAACTCCTTATCTTGTCGTAGGCGATTTGTGCTCCTTGCAGTAATCGATGAATGTGTATGAGTTGCAGACATCATCATGTTTTCGATTGGAATTGACGTCTTTTCGTTAATTATTCGTTTTGCTTTGTCGTAAACCTCACGAGATATTCCCAGGTTGTCACAGACTACAAAAACAAGCTTTGTTTTGCCATCGTCAAGAACGAGGCATTTTGCGTATAATTCATCGTGCACATGTGTGGCCGGTGGTGAGTTCCAGCCTCCTACAACAGGCTCATCCAGTGGCGGCGTAATATTACTAACCGCGGCCCCGGCTCGAAAGATGCTTTTAGAATCTGTTCGGCTTTCTGAGGAGCTATCAGCTTTGGCCAGCAGTGGCAGTGCATTGATTATGACTAAAAAAAGCAGAAAGTATCGGATTAGATAATTTGATTTATTCATTATATCTGCACTCCTCGAATTTAATTTATTATAGTTTATTGTAACCTTACAACGATAAAGTGTCCATAATAGAAAACATCCTGACTATTGCAGGAATTTAACTTTTGAGATATCATTCTTGTTGTTAACATCCCTGTATATCGTTTTTTAATTTACGCCAGGGATTCAAGAATTTAATTCCCTGAAAATAGGAGATGGTTTATGAAACGAAATAATTTTTTCGCTCTGGCAGGTGGAACATTGGTATTGTTTTTAATTTCATTTGCCGGAGCTGCAAACATCAGCAAGCAGGTCGAAACTACAAATATATATCTGACTGTGCGAGATTTCGGCGCCGTTGGGGACGGCGAAGCTGACGACACACAGGCTTTTCAGCGTGCTGTCGATTCAGGCCGGGGTGATGTGTATGTTCCAAGAGGGACATACCGTCTTACCAAAACCATTGTAGTTGATTTGAACAGAATCGGACCTGTGTCGATTGTCGGCTCGGGCACAGCTAAACTCATCATGACCGGTCCGGGACCGGCTTTGAGGCTGATTGGCACACATAAGGGGACAGCAGACCCAGGTACAGTGGAGGAAAATGTCTGGAAGAATCAGCGTATGCCGTCGGTGAGCGGACTTGAGATTGTCGGTGCTGCACCACAGGCATGCGGCGTAGAGGCGAGGGGTACAATGAAAGCGACATTTTCTCAGCTACAGATTCGCAAGGTTCTGCACGGAATCCACCTTACGGAGCGTAACCGTAATGTTATTATTTCAGACTGCCATATTTATGAAAACCGTGGAATTGGAATATATCTCGATCATGTGAACCTGCATCAAATAAATGTCGGTAATTCGCATATAAGCTATAATGCAGGGGGAGGAATTGTACAGCGAGGCGGCGATGTCAGAAATCTACAAGTTGGCAATTGTGATATCGAAGGTAATATGGGTGAGAATGCTGCGGCGACGGCAAACGTGCTTATCGACGCTACAGGAGGCTCCATCGGAGAGATTGCCGTAACCGGCTGTACAATTCAGCATACTCATAGTGCCCCTGAGTCGGCAAACATCCGCATTATCGGAGAAGGCCAGTCCCGGCCTTATGCAAATGGTGAGCTGCGCGGAGGCAACATTACTATTACGGGCAACATACTCAGTGACGTTCAGGTCAATATACATCTTTATAAGGTTCGCGGCGTCACAATCGTCGGCAATACAATCTGGAAGGGCTATACGCATGACTTTCTAATAGAGGGCTGCTCAAGCGTTGTTATCGGTTCCAACATATTGGATCGCAATCCTCGCTACCATTATGGGGATGGAGCCAGCGCCAACAGAGGTCTTGTATTCCGCGATTGCGACAGCATCATTCTCACCGGTCTGCAAATCAACAATGTCTGGCGAAAAAAAGGTGGACTTATTCTGGAAAAGTGCCGGCATTTTAATATCTCCGGCTGCATAATTCTCAACTGCGATAACTGCGGTATTCTTATGGATAACGTTCAGGATACAATTGTTTCAGGCTGTACAGTTAGTGATATACGCAGGGAGTCAAAGGAAGTGACAGCTCTGAAAGTTATAAAAGGCAAAGACAACTTCATAGTAAGCAATCTCTTGACGGGCCGCGTTGAAATTGCTCCCGGCTCAGGTAAGCTAACGAATAACCTGTCGAAATAACTCATAATATTCATGAATTTGCAAGTAAAAGGTATATATTTTATGAATCATTTGTCCAAATATTTTGTCGTATGTTTGAGCCTTGTTATCTCTCTACAAGCTGGATGCGTTTATTCACAAAATCAATCGCTCGGCCCGTTCGAGGGGTATAGTGACATTGGTGACGTCGGGAAGGCCGGTCATGTTAAATACGATGCCGGACAGAAGAGTTATCTCATTGCCGGCGGGGGTGAGAATATGTGGTTTAATAACGATGCGTTTCACTTTCTCTGGAAGCGAGCATCAGGCGACATCTCGCTTGCCGCGGACATCCGCTGGATAGGCACCGGCGGCAATCCGCACCGCAAGGCCTGCCTGCTCATTCGCCAAAGCCTCGAACCGGATTCCCCTTACGCTGACGCGGTAATTCATGGCGACGGCCTTACGTCGCTTCAATACCGGCAAGCTCGCGGCGGCCCGACACGCGAGATTCAATCCAATGTTACCGCACCGCTTAGAATCCGAATTGAGAAAGAGGCCGATTATGTATTCATGTCAATTGCCCGTGAGAATGAAACACTTCATTCGGCCGGGGGCTCTTTCAAGATCAAATTTAGTGAGTCATTCTATATCGGACTTGGTGTTTGCTCCCACGACAACGCTGTATTGGAAAAAGCAGCTTTCTCAAACGTCGAAATCAAGGCCGGGAAGCAGAATTCCGTCGGAGGAAATATGCTGGAAAGCACATTAGAAACCGTCGCAATCGCTTCAAAAGACCGACGTGTTGTCTATCACATCCGCGATCATATCGAGGCTCCCAACTGGTCCAGAGATGGCAAATACTTTCTTTTCAACCGCGGCGGCAAGATTTACAAGCTGCCGGTCGATGGCGGGGAACCTCAGTTGATTGATACGGGATTCGCAACACGCTGCAATAACGACCACGGCCTATCGCCCAATGAAACGCAATTGGTGATAAGCGATCAGTCCCAGGGGGAAAGGAAATCGCTTATTTATACTTTGCCGGTTGGCGGCGGAACGCCACGCCGTGTAACTTCGCTTGGACCATCTTACTGGCACGGCTGGTCGCCGGATGGAAGAACCCTGGCTTTCGTCGGTGAACGCAGCGGCGAGTATGACATATATACTATACCAACAGAAGGTGGCGAGGAAAGGCGATTGACAACAGCACCTGGCCTGGACGATGGGCCCGATTATTCACCCGACGGCAAGCACATATACTTCAATTCGACACGAACCGGGACGATGCAAATCTGGCGAATGAAATCCGACGGCAGTGATCAACAACAAATCACATTCGATAATTATAACGACTGGTTTCCGCATCCATCACCTGACGGCCGATGGATTGTGTTTCTATCGTTTGAAAAAGAGGTCGAAGGACACCCGGCGAACAAGGACGTTATGCTGCGGATTATGCCGACAGATGGAGGCGAGATTCAGGTGCTCGCCAAACTCTTCGGCGGACAGGGCACTATCAATGTGCCATCCTGGTCGCCCGACAGTAAAAACATAGCCTTCGTGAGCTATAGGCTGATTAATCACTGATCTGGAGGTATGCACTTTTATCTTTTTTTAAAGATGCCTTCGTTATTACTGGGCGTTGTCAACTTTGTCAGTCTGTTCGTAGATTTGAGCGATATTAGAGAGCAGTGCTTCGAGTTTTGAAAAATATTCATCTTCGGAATAAGTCTCTCTCGAATCACGAAGCTTCATAACTTCAAGTTCAAGATTATCCCGTTGCGTTCGCAGGGTGGGAGCCATTTTCATCTCATCATCACTGTAAACCAGGTAAAATTGGTGGGCGCGGTAGCCGTCGAGAGATGCGTTGTCTCTGGCCTTTTGTACAGGCCGGATGCCTCGAAACCAGTCGGCCCGCGTGCCTAGCCCATCCCCATTGTCATCGAGTAAGGCGTGTTCGGTGATGAGGCGGCCAGCGGCAGAATAGAATTCTTCAACTCTATTAGAGGCGGTCAGAAACGCTTCAAGCAATGAAGTCTGGCCGTCTTTGTCAAGGTCTGCTTTTGGGTCGGCGATTGAATCGGAAATGTATTGACCAAACCTCGCATAGTTTTGTTCAAAGCCGCTCTTGGTTGCCGTGATTATTACACGTTCCTGTACAGACAACCTACTTAAGAAAGGAGCACTTGACGAAGCTGCATTTATAACCGCAACAGGTCTTTGAAATGGCTTAAGCCAATCGGCCAGATTATCGGCCGAGATATCAGGGCCACGGAGGTTAAATTTCGCCGTTCTTCCATCGAAAGTTCCATGACCGATTAAAACAAGCCATAAAGCGGCAGAGGTTTGTTTCGACTCATTCATCAATATGTCCTGTAAATTCGCACAGTCGGACGAGCCATCAGTTTTATCCAAACCAATTGAGATATATTTCGCCTGGCCTTTTAAACAGGCTTTCTCCCAGAAACCCGCCCATTCGGTGAATTGTGCTGCGTATTCCGGAGTCCCGGCGGCATAAATCGATGCGGCTCCACCGAGCAGCGGA
>JACNGQ010000202.1 GCA_014384025.1 Planctomycetota bacterium
CAGGAATTCATTGAGCAAGAAGTTACTGAGAACATGCGCGGCGGATTTACTTTGCGTATCACGTACGTCCGCGAGAACAGGGCTTATGTAAATGAAAGGATCGTGGATGTACCCTGGACCAATAAACAATTGACCATTTATTGGGAGCATTTCAGATCCCTGCTGGAGCCGGGACAGAATGAGACATGGACCGCAGTTATAACAGGCCCGGATGCGAGAAAAGCGATCGCCGAGATGGTTGTGAGCATGTATGATGCATCCCTTGACCAATACCTCAAAAACGTTTGGATACAGAGTTTCAGCGGCTTTCGACGCGAATCATCACGATTGTCCACCGTATTCGAGAACAGTACACTCTCATTTAGAACCGTTTATTCTGACTGGACAGTACACTATATAAACGTAGCATTCTCCTATCGCCATTTTCCTTATGATATCTATTGCTATGGTTTTACCTACTACCCTTATGACTTTAATCCGCCCTTCGCGGAAAGAGCGGCACCAGCACCAGCACCACCTACCTCACTTGCCACCCCGGATCTTGCCCAGGTTCCCGCTCGCAAGAACCTCGACGAGACCGCTTTTTTCTTCCCACACCTTATATCTAATCCCGAAGGCGTGGTCAGAATCGAGTTTACCATACCGCAAGCCCTGACCGAGTGGCGGTTCCTGGGTTTTGCTCACGACAACCAAATGCGCAGCGGCTTCTTAACAGATACGACCGTCACAGCTAAAGACCTGATGATCGAGCCCAACCCGCCGCGATTTGTGCGCGAAGGTGATATCATCGAGTTCACAGTCAAGGTCACCAGCCAATCCGCCGCACGTCAGACGGGCAAAGTAAGCCTCACAATGGCTGATGCTCGCACCCTGGAATCCCGTGATGAGGCATTGGGTAATCTGTCTCCGGAACAGACCTTCGACGTTCCCAGCAAGGAATCCCGCACGTACTCGTGGCGATTAACCATACCCGATGAGTGCGATTTCCTCACATACAGGGCAGTGGGCGCCACAAGCAGGCTTAGCGACGGCGAGGAAGGGTATCTGCCTGTATTGAGTCGCCGTATTATGGTGACTGAATCCCTGCCCCTGCCAATCCGAGGTCCACAAACAAAAGAATTTGAATTCACCAAGCTACTGAACTCAGGCCAGTCGGAAACTCTGATTCATCAGAGTCTAACTGTACAGATGGTGTCTCAGCCCGCGTGGTATGCAGTTATGGCCTTGCCTTACCTGATGGAATATCCTTATGAGTGCAGTGAACAAGTCTTCAACCGGCTCTACGCCAATACCCTGGCTTCTTATATAGCCAACGCAGATCCCAAGATTCGGCGTATCTTTGACCAGTGGAAAGCCACACCAACCCTTGAAAGCCCTCTGGAAAAGAACGAAGACCTCAAGAGCGTAGCCCTGGAAGAGACCCCCTGGCTAAGACAGGCTCAGGCGGAATCTCAGGCCCGAAAGAACGTAGGTATTTTGTTTGATGAGAACCGGCTCCGAGATGAGACTTCGCGTTCCTTGTTCAAACTCCGGCAGATCCAGCAGGACAATGGCCTTTGGCCGTGGTTCCCTGGTTGTCGTGGCAATAATTATATTACCCTTTACATTACCACCGGATTCGGGCGTTTGCGTCACCTGGGTGTCCGGGATATGGATGTCAGTCTCGCAATCAAAGCACTGGACGCTCTGGATAATTGGATGGATGAGCGGTACCGGTGGATTCTCGAACACAGCAATAAGGACGAAAACCACCTTAGCTCTACAGTCGCATTTTACCTGTATGGTCGCAGCTTCTTCCTTGCCGATAAACCCATAAGAACCAAATATCAAGAGGCACTCGACTACTGGCTCGATCAGGCCCGTCAGTATTGGCTTGGACTGTGGCGCCAGTCGCAGGCCCATCTTGCTATTGCCCTCAAGCGTTTCGGTGACCAGCAGGTCGCCGACGAGATTATGCAGTCTATTCGGGAACATAGTGTTACTGACGAAGAGCTCGGTATGTACTGGCGAGATCTCGAACACAGTTGGTGGTGGTATCGTGCGCCCATCGAGACCCAGGCCATGATGATTGAGGCTTTTGACGAAGTCTCGGGCGATACACAGGCGGTCGAGGATTGCAGAGTCTGGCTGCTCAAACAGAAACAGACACAGAGTTGGAGGACTACCAAGGCTACGGCCGATGCGATTTATGGATTGCTTCTTAGGGGTGCTGATTTTCTTGCCTCCGATGCTTTGGTCGAGGTGGCACTTGGAGATCAATGGATCCAACCTGAAAATGTCGAAGCGGGCACCGGATTTTACGAAGAGCGCTTTATCCGTCAGGAGATCGAGCCGGAAATGGGCAGAATCACAGTTAGAAAGATAGACGAGGGAGTCAGTTGGGGTAGCGTGCATTGGCAGTATCTTGAGGATATGAGCAAGATTACACCCTATGAAGGCACGCCACTGCAGCTTATTAAAGCACTGTATGTTAAAAGAATGACCGACCAGGGTCAGGTCCTGTTTCCAGTTCAAGGTTCGCTGGCCGTGGGTGATGAGTTGGTCGTACGAGTCGAATTGCGCGTGGATCGTGATATGGAATACGTCCACATGAAAGACCAGCGGGGCAGCGGTACAGAGCCGGTAGATGTTCTCAGCGGCTTCCGGTTTCAGGATGGCCTGGCCTACTACCAGAGCACGCGTGATACCGCTACGCACTTTTTCATTGATTATCTGCCCAAGGGCGTATATGTCTTCGAGTACAGCACCCGCATCCAGCACAAGGGACAATACCAGACAGGTATTGCCAGCATCCAGTGTATGTACGCCCCGGAATTTAACAGTCACTCAGAGAGCTTTGATCTGGACGTTAGGTAGGTAAGGTAAGGTCAGATTCAGCTATTCACAGCTAATGCAAATGACAGGGACAGTTGACTGATACAATTCTTTCCTACTGCATACTTAATCCGATTACACATGGAAAATTGTCAAAATATATCTGTATTTTCGCAAAAATTTGACATTTATTCGGACTCGATATCGTTACAATTAACATTTGTGGTGACAAAATGGATACATAAGGTCACTTGGAAATCAGGGTGTTTTTAGCTCGTGAGAGAGGTATGTTTGAGTCTGTTATTTCACTCGCCCACAGCTTCTGTTTGAGGCAGTTTTGTCCGCCACTCTTCGGCCTTTCCCGGTTTGTCCCAGTCTTCGTAGAGTTCGATTAGGCTCTTCCATGACTCTAATGTGTGTGGGTGAGTGTCACCGAGTTTAAGGCGGTGACCTTCGACTGTTCCAATGAATAGTGGTTCTGCTTTATCGTAATAACCTTGCTCTTTGTACGGGACAGCCAATTCGTACATGGACTTGAAGCAGGCCGGATGGTCTGGGCCCAGCTTGTGCTGCTTACTGTCTAATGTCTGGCGTAGCAAAGATTCTACTTCTTCATAGTTCTTCTGCTCTCTGCGAAGGACACCGAAACCGTTTATCCTTTCAGTCTTGATTAGGAGCATAGAATATTTCCCCAGCCCCTGATGGTAACACAGGAGCTTTCGCAGAGTGTTCCTCTTGGGATTTCATCGATTCAAGTTCTTCAAGAATTACAAAACTGACCGGTACCAGAATCAGCACCACAAAGGTGGATGCCAGGGTCCCCACGCCCAGGGAAATCGCCATGGGGACCAGGAAGAGTGCCTGTTCGTTGGTTTCAAATATCATGGGACCCAGACCCAGAAACGTGGTGATAGCGGTCAGGAAGATGGGCCGGAAACGACGCTCAGCCGCCCTGA
>JACNGQ010000138.1 GCA_014384025.1 Planctomycetota bacterium
ACAGCAGGGTTTTGTCTGAAGCTGAGATTCGTTACCTTGCAGGTGAACGGGCAACCCCCGTTGATCCCGGCACAGATGGTCTGCTGGCGTTCTTTCCGCTTGAGAACGATACGCTGGATGCTTCGGGTAATGGTAACGATGGTATTATAGACGGCGACCCGATTTTTGTTGATGGGCCGGCCGGCTTGGGTATGGCGATGGAATTTGATGGCGATGACCATGTGGATACCGGTAATGTGGATGACCTGGCTGAATGGACAATAGGCTGCTGGGCTAAGAGCCCTGTGGCACCTTCAGGAGATTCGCCGAGTGGGCCGGTACATCGTGAGAAGAATTATCAGTTTAACTGGAACCATAGCAATGAGACTTTCAGGGCATCGGTTACCGTAAACGCCGGTGGATGGCATGCTGCAAGTTTAGGAACGTTAGAGGCCGATACATGGTATTACCTTGCCGGGACTTACGATGGAGAAGTGCTCAATGCGTATAAAGATGGCGAATTGATCACGGCCAACGATGCTCCGTCCGGTGTCCCCGTTGCTGAAACAGAGACCCTGAAACTCGCAAGGCATGCAACGGCGGTACAGTATTTCACCGGTACCGTAGATGAGGCCATTGTATATAGCAGGGCTTTGTCTGCCGGTGAGATTCGTTACCTTGCTGGCTTTAGACCGATGGATAATCCTGGGACGGATAATCTTGCTGCAGCTTACATTTTTGATGCCGATGCGGCTGATAGTTCGGGCAACGCATTAGACGGCACACTTCTTGGTGATGCACATGCTGCAGATGGTGTTTTGGTCCTGGATGGTAACGATGATGCTGTTGCAATCCCGGGTATCGGCGACGGCCTTACTGAATTTACATTCGTAATGAAGGTCTTTCCCACAGTGGATCAAATGCCGCTACAATTTTCCGGTGGTATAAACACCGACAGTTGGGGTGGTGGAATTCACCTCAAATTGAATAACGGTAAGATAAATGTAGGTGTCAACGGCCTTGCCGGTGGTGATGTTGTTGGTACGTCTATCATTGAACCGGATATGTGGACGCATTTAGCATTGACAGTCTCACCGGATGAAGTAGCTGTTTATGTCAATGGTGAGAAGGAAGGTTCCAGGATAGGTGAAGTAGTACCGGCCGTCAATGTTGGAGCGGCAACTATAGGCGCATGGAATAACGGCGGTACGGACGTTCAAAGGGAAATGACCGGCATGATGGATGACGTTCTTATCTACAACAGGGCTCTTACTGAGGCTGAGATTCGTTACCTTGCGAATAATTAGTAACACGTTCTCGATTGAGGAAGACCTGAATCTGAACGGAATAGTTGTTGAAGGGCTATGCTCAGCGGGCTTAAGAAGTTGGCTCAATAAGGTTGTAGCTCCGAGCAGAGAAGGTCAGAGAGTGTTGTTTTAAAACAATATTGGGGGCTTATACTGATTGATTCGGTATAGGCCCCTTTTTATTCATTATATATAAAGGAACAAATAATTTGAGTGATTTTCCTTGACGGGAAAGCTGCTGATTTGGTATAAATAGTATTAGTTAAGTCTGTGGCTTCACATAACCAGGCTTGACAAGCTTAAAAGAGCAGGTATGTGTGAATTTCAGTCACCTGTTTTGGAGAATTTTTTATTTTCCAAATAGAGGAGGATGAGTATTATGCAAAACACGGAGTTAGGTGTAAGGGCGGCTTTGTGTTCCGAAGTGAAGATTATCACCTCTCAATCGACAGCTCACATATTGAAAAACCACAAATGTTTTGGTGTGTGGCCAAAGCATAATCAATAATTATCTTAATTCTTTTTTAAGGAAAACTATCATGTGTAAAAAAATGTTTTATCTGGTTTCTTTGGTTCTGGTATTGAGCATAGCCGGCAATGGATGGGCAGGTACTTCGAATCCAACCCCTGCCAACGGTGCCGTACATACAGACACATGGGCAAACCTTGGATGGGAGGGAGCCGGAGCCTCGTTCGATGTGTATTTTGGCGACAATCTTGACAATGTGAAAGATGGTACCGGCGATACGTTCCAGGGAAATCAAACCACAAAATTTTATGTTGTCGGCTTTCCGGGATTTGCTTTTCCGGATGGCCTTGTTCCGGGCACAACTTACTACTGGCGGATCGATGAGACACAGGCTGACGGCACCATACACACAGGCAGTATCTGGAGCTTTTCGATTCCAGCAAAGATTGCAACAAATCCCAATCCGCCTGATGGTACAGAGTTTGTAGGATTGAATGCAGAGCTTAGCTGGAAGGAAGGTTTCGGTGCTAAATTACACACAGTGTATATCGGTACCAGCTTTGACGAAGTTAACAACGCCACGGGTGGTTCTAACCAGGCAGCCAAAACCTTTTCGCCGAAATCGCTCGAAGCAGAGAAGGTTTATTACTGGCGTGTCGATGAGTTCGATGCTATCGAGACTTATAAAGGCGATGTCTGGAGCTTTACGACAGTTGGCGCCGCCGGTAGCCCGAATCCGTCTAATGGTGCTGTGGATGTAAGCCAGGCCCAGATTCTGAACTGGACGCCGGCAGATACTGCCTCCTCGCACCAGATATACCTCGGTACGGATACGGATGCTGTGAACAGTGCCACGACAGCTTCGCCGGAGTACAAAGGCAGCAAAGCAGCCGGTGATGAGATTTTAGACCCCGGCAAACTTGACTGGGAGACAGTGTATTACTGGCGTGTCGATGCGGTCTATGATGCAGATCCGGGCAACCCGGTCAAAGGTCTTGTATGGAGTTTCACGACGGCAGACTTCCTTGTGGTGGACGATTTCGAGAGCTACAATGACCTTAATGAAGATGAACCCGGGAGTAACAGGATATATCTGGCCTGGGTGGACGGCTTTGCAAATCCGGCCGTAAACGGAGCTCTCGTAGGCTATGAGAATCCACCTTTTGCCGAGCAGACTATCGTCCGCGGCGGCTCTCAGTCGATGCCTTATTTCTATGATAACGCTGTTGGTAACTCTGAGGCAACCCTGACATTAACTTCCAACCGCAACTGGACAGAGAATGGCGTTAACACGTTGATAATTTATTACAGGGGTAACAGGACAAACGCCGCTGAGCAGATGTATGTTGCAGTCAACGGCAGTGCGGTGGTCAATAATGATAATCTTAATGCATCGCAGACAGGTATCTGGACGGCCTGGAATATCGATCTGCAGGCGTTTGCAGGCCAGGGTGTGGACCTCACCAACGTCAATACTATCTCTATTGGCTTCGGCGATAAGAGCAATCCGCAGGCCGGCGGCTCAGGTACGATATTCTTTGATGATATTCGATTATCTACCGCCCCGGCTCCTGTTGGAAGAATGTTGTTGTTTGAAGAGGATTTCGAGGTCGTGGAGCTGGGTACGAGCCCGGAGGAATCCGCGGGTACTGAAGGTGTCTGGACGGACACACCGCCGGAAGGCTGGTTTATTGATGAAAGTGGTGTTCCAGGAATAGGTAATCCGGATACTGACGGTGTAGCCGATTGGGCCGGCTGGGCCATCACTGACAAGGACTGGTGGGTCGGTGTGGCCGGTGATCAGAGGCGAGTGGAATTCACCCTGGGACAAGGCGCCGTTGCTGTGGCCGATCCGGATGAATGGGATGATACCGCTCATACAGACTCGG
The DNA here is from genome assembly GCA_014384025.1 of Planctomycetota bacterium. Lineage (GTDB taxonomy): Bacteria > Planctomycetota > Phycisphaerae > Sedimentisphaerales > Anaerobacaceae > NIOZ-UU13. The sequence goes on from JACNGQ010000138.1 coordinate 3,645, forward strand.
CTTCAGCCGGCTGGTACAAGACCTTCATGAGTACGCCTGCAATTGATATCTCAGAAGCTCAGGCCGGTACGGTTCAGCTCAAGTTCGATTCGAGCTGGCGTCCGGAGTTCGATGATAATTATCATCAGACGGCAAATATAACTGCCTCTTTCGATGGGGCCGAACCTATCGAGGTGCTCCTGTGGGAATCCGATGCAGCGAGTCCCAACTTTAAGGACGACAATTCCACCAATGAAACTATTACTCTAAATTTGGAAAATCCCCCATGGGCTACGAGCGTTGTTTTGACGTTCGGTTTATTCGAAGCCGGAAATGACTGGTGGTGGGCGATTGACAACATACAGCTTACAGGATCTCCCAAATAGAAGGTCTTCGTCCTTTTTCAGGTGAATGTTTGTGTATTAACTCGGGGCTTATACCGAATCTCGGTATAAGCCCCTTTTTTATAGACGTTGCCAGGACGATATATATGCGATAATTATAAAAACGGGGGCTAAATCTTTTCATTTATTAAGATGATTTCCAAACCGGTAGATTTAACTTCTTATGCCAATATTGGGCTGGGGATTTTACGAGAAGCAGATCTAAGTTTCGGTATCAGTATGTCATGGACGACATCCATTCCCTTATATAATTCCAAAGTGTCCTTGTCTATGACTTCTGCGGCACCATATTTTACGGCATTTTCAGCTACTCTGGAGCTGTCTTTGGCGATAGTAGAAACAATAACAACCGGCTTTGGATAGTACTGTTGAAGTTTCTTGAGGAAACTTAAGCCGTCGAGCTTAGGCATAATAATGTCCAGTGTGAGGACATCCGGATCGGCCGAAAGTACCAGGTCCCTTGCTTCGTAAGCATCTTGGGCTTCGCCAACGACTTCCATATCAGAGGTTGATTCAATAGCTTTCCGTAACAATCTTCGGACGGTGGTCGAATCATCGACAATCAGGACCCGGAGTTTTCTGTTGGCAATTTTCTGGCGCATTAGAGCCAGTCTTTTAGCCTCCTCGGTTTGGCCCGTGTACCTGCAATGAACCGTATTCGAGGCCGTATCAAATTTGATGCGCCTTCCACGAGTCCCTCCGATATCCTTTTTGATAACACGGATACGGTATGAATCAAGTATTTCCTGGGCGACAAGCATATTCCTTCCACCAATGTCATGGCGACCCTGCAAAGCGTCAACTACAGCGGCACCACCAAGGATTTGTGCACGATAATGAAACGGATTATCATCAACAGACATAAGAGTGCTGATTATATGTTCGGTTGAGGTGGTTCCATATCGTCCAATATCAGTGGTTTGTTCGTCTGTGGGGCGGTCGAGCAGGAAGTGATTCATAGCGGCGAAGCCATTGTTTCTGTTGTATAAACAAACACTTACACATGAACCGAGCAAAGTGTCAATAGACATTTGTTTTTTGGTGACGTGATATTCCCCTGGTAATAAAAATCTGTGATCCATGTCCTGTATATCTCCATATATTCGCCATAGCCAAATCCACCAGGAACGAATATCATATTACGCCGCTGTTTACGTACGAATAATAGCCTTTTCCTTTTTAGACTTCTATTTTCTCGGCATCGATGCTCCCGAAGAGCTGGTCGATATCCAGAACCATTGCCACTGTACCATCACCCATGACTGCTGCGGCGGTATAATACTGCGAGTTTACTTCAAGACCGGCTAATTCTTTGAGTACTACTTTCTGAACGCCGATAACATCATCGACGTAAATTGCCATCGGCCTGTTGCCTGCATTTGCAGTAACCATAATTCCGTCGACATTCTGCTCGCCGGACGAGAAAGACTGCGTTTGTAAATTGTCAAAAAAGTTAGAGGTCGAAGAAATATTAAAAATATCGGCTAATTTGACAACAGGTAATAATTTGTCATGTCTGAGAACGCACAGGCCTCTTGCGGTGATAGAGCTGACCTGCTGCGGTTCCGGCCTAAATACCTCATGGACTTTATCCATAGGAATCACATAACGATTACCGGCGAGTTTAACGAGGAATCCGGTTATAATCTGAGTGCTTACCGTTTTCGGCAGCTTAATTATAAATTCAGTTCCCCGGCATGCCTCAGTGTCTATGGTTATCTTGCCGTTGGCATCAGTAATGCTTCGTTTGACAACATCCATCCCCACACCCCGTCCGGAAACTTCGGTCACCTTCTCGGCTGTGGAAACTCCGGATGTGAATATCATATCAACAATCTGGTCCTGCGTTAATTGCTGGTCCGGCTTGAGAAGCCCCAAATTGACGGCTTTTGTTTTTATGGCTTCGATGTCCAATCCTTTTCCATCGTCCGAAATAGTGAGTGTTACATCGTCAGGTGTTTCCGTCACTGACACACGGACAGTCCCCTCAGCAGGCTTGCCGGAAGCCTGACGGATATCCGGTGTTTCAACGCCATGGTCAACAGAGTTGCGAACCATATGTGTCAGTGGGCCGTCAAGGGTCTCTATGAGCCGCTTGTCGATTTCTATATCCTCACCGATGAGTTCGACTTTGACCTGCTTGCCGGAATGTGAGGCAATGTCACGAACCATTCTGGGGATTTTCTGCAGGAGGGTACGGACAGAGACCTTCCTGACTTCCATAATGCTTTTCTGAAGGTTGTCCGACAAATCACTAAAAGTTTCGTTAACACGTCTAAACTCGGTAGCCAGGTTATTTTCCGACTCACTTACTGAAACCATCTTCTGCAGGTGATCATACATTTCACCGACCGCAATAAGCTCACCGACATAATTAAGAAAATTATCAATGCTGTCTTCTGTGACACGCATAGTCTTGCGAGCTTCCTCTGTTATTTTTGGTTTTTCCGTCGCAGAAGCCGCTTTCGGTTCGGCAGTCTTTGGTTTGTCGGGAGCGGAAGTTGTCTTCCAGTCCTTGTGCGAAAGTAATGCTTCGGTTTTTTCCTGCAACAGCTCAACCAGAAGCGAATCCCCTGCCCCGCCGCTGCCGACTATTCTGTGATATTCATCCAGAGCACCTTTGATAATTTCAGTAGTTTTCTGATTTGTTGTAAGATCTTTAAGTGCGGTCATATTGTCCAGAACAATGGCAGCATCGGCTTCGCTGAGCCCCTCTTCACTACAGCGGTCAAGAATCGCTTTGATTTCCTGCAGGGGTTTGGGAATTGCAGAATCCGCCTGGGTCTGTCCTTTTTCCGACTTGCTGTCAGTGAGAGGTTTGTCCGTCTTCAGTTGATATGCTACTGCAATAATAGCATTTAATTGTTCAATGTAAGCCGAATCAAGTCCGGCAAAGTCGGCCTTTGCTTTTTCAAACTTGTTAAATAAGTCAGCCCAAATCGCTGCTGTGTCTTCTGCTCCATCTGTACATTCCCGAGCAGAGATTACTTTTTGGAGTAATTCATTGAAATAAGCCTCATCTTCGATTTCATCCTGTCCCTCTCGGGTTCTGGATAACATTTCTTTTAAGCAGTCAACACCTTCAAGCAAAACGTCAATAATGGCCTGATTGGGCACTAACTTTTCCTGCTTGGCCAGATCTAACAATGTTTCCATTTCGTGGGCAAGACCTTTTACTTTCATCAAGCCGAAAAAGGCGGAATTTCCTTTGACAGTGTGCACAGGACGAAAGATAGCACTAATGGTATCAAGATTCGCAGGCTCAGCCTCAAGTTTGACAAACAGACTGTCCAACGTTGCCAAACCTTCCAGGGCTTCATCAACAAATCCCGCCAGCAATTCCGGGTCTATGTCAAAAGCTGCGTTATCTTCCATTTGGTCCTCCTGAGACTGCGGGATTCATTGCCTGTAGCATTTTGAGTTTGGCCTGCCAGCGGTTGAGCCGACCAACAGCAAACTCTACGGCTTCTTCCAATTCGGTAAGGTCCTCAAGAGGTTTGAATACACAGGTGTCCGCTCCGTGTCGCATACACCCAAGAGCATTTTCCAATGTCATATACCCCGTAATCATAATAGTGTGAATCATTGGATACTGTTGTCGGACGGCTCTTAAAAGTTCGACTCCATTCATCCGCGGCATAACGATATCTGAAATAATAACCTCGGTTCTTGCCTGGGCGAGTTTTCCCATAGCCTCGATGCCGTCACAAGCCGTATCCACCTGAAATCCTAAATAACGAAAATGACGGGAAAGCATATCCCTGATTTCAGCTTCATCATCTACTATTAATAATCTTGCATTCACTATTAACCCCCATGTGCGGTCTCAATAATAGCTGCTTATCGGTTTTTTTGCTTTCTGGCTTAAGTAACTGCCGGGAAAGTTATAGTAAATTCAGCTCCGCCGCAGGGTTTGTTTTCGAGACTTATGAGTCCTTCGTGGTTTTCTATAATGCCGCGTACAGTAAAAAGTCCCAGACCAGTCCCTTTGTCCGGTGGTTTGGTGGTAAAAAAAGGCTGCCATATATCGTCGAGCTTGTCATCAGGAATCCCAGGACCTGTGTCACTTACCTTGATAACCACGGAATTATCGGCACTTCGGGTTGTTATCGACAGAGTGCCCTGACCTTTCTCCATCATAGCATCAGCGGCATTAACGATCAGATTAATCAGAACCTGCTCAATCTGTTGTGAATCAGCCATTATATGCGGCAGATTCTCAGCTAAATCTTTTTCTATTGTAACGTAATATTTTAGCGCATTGTGACACAGCTCAAGGGCTTGTTCAACACAGGTATTTATATCGCATGCGGCAACCGAATTTTCATTCTTACGACAAAAGCTTTTAAGTCCATTAACAATACGTGAGATTCGCCTGACTCCATTGCGTATGCCTTCTACAGCTTTAGGCATTTCCTGCAAAATAAATTCTAATTTTTCCGTATCTTGACAGTCCTGTTTTGTTCGTTCAAGTAAAACAGGTTCCACATCCTCATAAAATTTCCCCAGTGTTTGAATATTACCTGCGATAAAAGTTGCCGGATTGTTGATTTCGTGTGCAATACCCGCGGACAAAAGCCCCACAGTAGCCATCCTCTCGGCATGAACAAGCTGTTTGGAACGCTCTTCAGCCAGTTTTCCCATCTCTGAGCCATAACGCTGTAATTGAACGTTTTTTTCAGCCAGCAACGTCTCGTATTGAACAATACGAGCTCCGACAGCGACCCGGCTTCGCAGGACCTCTCTATCGAACGGCTTAGTTATATAGTCATCGGCGCCCGCATCCAGGCCTGCAACAATGTCTTCTTTTTCGATCCTGGACGTCAGAAGAATAACATAAACATAATCACAGTCGGATTTTTTACGGATTCTTCTGCACAGTTCTATGCCTTCTATGCCCGGCATCATCCAGTCAAGGATTGCTAATTTGGGATTTTCTATCTGCAGTAATTCCCAGGCCTCGTTGCCATCCTCAGCTACAATAACTTCGTGGCCCCATTTCTGAAGAGTTGTCTTCAAAGCCATGCGCGAAGCAGAATCATCTTCAGCGATAAGAACTTTCATTTGATACTACTTCTTTCAGAAAGATTAACAAAACCAAGCTTCTCCATTTCTTCAAAGAGATTTCGCTTGCCGAGTGGCTTAACGATATAGGCCTCACAGCCTTCCCTGAACGCTCCTATGACACTTGCCGAGTCACTCAATGCAGTTGTCATCATTACCTTTACACCATCAAGTCCGGTTATCCCACGCTCATTTTCTATTTTTCGAATAGACTCAAGAGCTTCGTGCCCATCCATCTCAGGCATCATAATGTCAAGGCATATCAGGTCGTAAGGCCGGCCTTTGTCAAGAGCGTCTTTAACTGCTTCGACAGCTTCGTGCCCGTTTGTCGCAGCAAAACAATCACCGTACTCAGACAGAAACGACTGTAAAAGTTTGCGACAGACAGAGTCATCTTCGCCAACCAGAATTTTTAATCCTGAACTGTTTTCAATCGTGTCTTGTTGTTCCGGCCTATATTCAAAATCTGTACTTCTTTCACTTGTATGTTCACGGGAAGCACTGGTAGTTTCACCGGTGAGATGCTGGAATGCGGCATCAAGCCAGTCTTTAACTCTTAACAACATATCCGATCGCTCGTCGTCCAGTAATTCCTCTACGGCAAATTCTGCCTGATGACAAAATTCATATATCTCGTTAATTCCAATTATACCGGCTTCTCCTTTAAGCTTATGTAAAATCCGCCGGACAGAAGCGGCATTTTCTTCGCGGTCCTTACCGTTCTCATATGCGAGGGTAACAACCTCAAGCTCCTGAAGCATAGAAGCGGATGATTCGACATATTCACCGATTAAATCTTCAAAATCTCCTGGAATCTTTAACTGCTGCGGAGAAGGTAAGGGCCCCTTATTTCTAATCCCTGAAAAATCTTCTTTTCCCATAACATTTGTCTTTCACAAATCCAAAAGTATCTCTCTGCTTTTTTATGCTTTTTTGCTCTCTGTTTCAGCTTTAACAATTTGTATCCAGTCAGGCTGTTCCAGCAATGTTTTCAACCTGTCAAATTCAACCTGTATGTCGGTAAGAAGTGATTCAAAATGATTCATCTTATTTGCCTTGGCTGCAAGATTAAGCTGACAAGCGGCCTGTGACAGTGGTTTTGCGGCGATAGTGGCCGCAGAACCCTTAAGGGCATGGGTGAGCATCTCAATATCTTTAAGGTTTTTTGCTTTTACGGCCTCAATGAGCAATTCTAAACGTGTGGTATTACCAACAGAAAAACTCGATATAATCTCTTTAATCAGCAACTCGCTCTCAATACGGCTTTCAAGCTCAGGCCAGTCAATAATGTCCTTATCAGGCTGGTCTCGGTGTCTATCTACAAGTATCTCCCCGGGTGACTGTTGGCCGGATATAAGTTCATTTAAATGGTTTATCTGCCTTCTTACAGACTTTACTCCTTTGCGTTTCGAATTGCGTGGTTTACTTTTAGTTTTCTTTTTTTCGTTTTTCAACTCTGATGAAGGCAGGTATTGGGCCAGTGTTTCAAGCAATTTTTTGCGCTTGATCGGCTTAGAGAGAAACAGGTCACAGCCGGCAGTGAGACATTTATCTAAATCGTTTTTCATAACACTGGCTGTCAAAGCAATGATAGGTATTGTCAGGCCTTGTTTTCGAAGTGATTTTGTGGCTTCATAACCGTTCATATTGGGCATGTGCATATCCATTAATATCAAATCGAAATGCTCTTTGGTTGCCTTTTGAACAGCCTGTTTACCATCATTAGCAACATCTGTCTCTAATCCGAGTTTTTTCAGTATCGCAAGGATGGTTTTCTGACTTGCAGAATCATCCTCAACCACCAGTATTTTGCCGGAAAATTGTGTTGAATTATCAAGATATACTTTTGCTGTGTTTTTATCCCTGTTAAATTCTGTCATGATCTGAGCCTTGCCAACATCAACACCGGCAGGGATGGTAAGCGAAAATGTCGAACCTTCGCCGGACCCGCTCGTCAGCGATATTGTCCCGCCTAATAACTTTACAAAACTTCTGGTGATAACTAATCCAAGACCTGTCCCCCCGAATTTCCGGGTAGTAGTATTGTCTGCCTGAGTAAATGCTTCGAATATTAGCTCTTGCTTATCGAGTTCGATTCCTATGCCTGTATCTTCAACATCAAAACGTATGGTTGCACCGTCCTTACCTTCCGGTGCGTTTACATGAAAACCAATGTAGCCTGAATCAGTGAATTTGATGGCATTACCCAGGAGATTGAGCAGGCACTGCCGCAGTCTTGTCGGATCGGTTCTTATCTGCTCCGGCACTGGTGTATCAATGGTAATAGTAAACTCGATACCCTTTTGTTCCGCTTGCGGACGCATCAGAGCATCAATATCACAGAGCAGTTGTTTCAATGAACAATCAATTATTTCTATACATATTTTACCGGCTTCAATCTTGGATATATCGAGAATGTCATCAATTATTGTCAATAAGGTGTCCGCTGATAACTTGGCGGTCTGTAGGTAATCCGCCACCTTATCACTGAGAGGCTCATCCATAGCCAGCTCAAGCATACCCAGGATGCCGTTCATCGGTGTTCGGATTTCATGACTCATATTTGCAAGGAACTGACTTTTGGCCTGATTGGCCCGTACCGCTTCCTTAGTCATCAGCTTGGCCTGTTCAATAGAGCTTTCAAGCTGGAGATTGACTTGTTCGAGCTCGGTCCCGGCATTTTCGGCCTGCTCTTTGGCTATTTTGAGGTTTTCTTCCGCTTTTTTGCGTTCTGATATGTCCACAAAACTTTCGAGAAGATATTTCCGATCATTCAAGACTACCGGAACCGCTGTTTTGAGAATCGGCAGCTTAACACCGTCTGCCTTCACTAACTCGTGCTCAGCATTATCCACATCCTTTGGGAGGTCGGTAATCGGACACTGTCCATTCCTGTCCGGACAGATGTAATCACTACAAACACTCCCGACAATATTGTCTTTCGCGGCGCCAATCATCCTCACAGCCGCTGGATTGGCTTCAACGATGGTATGAGTTTCAGCATCGACAAGTATGATTCCGGTCTGTATGTTATCCATGATGGCTTTCAGGCGTTCTTCACTCTGCCGTGACAGTTGCTCGAACTCTTTTCTTTCAAGCGAATAGCGGATAGTGCGTACCAGCATATCCCTGAAAAATTTACCTTTTACCAGATAGTCACTGGCACCCTTTTTTATAGCCTGTATGCCGGTCTCTTCGTCGGCAAGGCCTGTGAGCACAACGATTGGTATATGCGGATAGGCCTGATAGACCTTTTCGACGGTCTGAACTCCATTGCTGTCGGGCAGTCCCAGGTCGAGCATTACTAAATCGAAGCTTCGTCCGGCCAGAACATCCAGAGCCTCGGCCAGGGTCCCGGCTGATTCGACGACAAACTCAACCGGCTTAGGTGATTCATCAAGAATCAGCTTTAATAAACGGTAGGCACCGGGGTCATCATCCACCATCAGAATATCTATCTTTTCCGAATTCATCTTGCACCCGAGCTAAAAGCTCACTCCTAATGAAATATTGAGACAGTAATTCTGTTCTGCACTCAATTACAAAAGCATTGATGGCTTCTTCTTTGCTGTTCAACCCCGGCATAATCATATAAAAATGTATCCGGATAGTTTCACATATTTTCTCATACGAGCGCTTATCTGCTTAACCTGGATTCAGCATTTCCAAAACTTCATCTAAATTGACCTGTTCCAGGATTCCTATCAGAGATTCAACATCGCCGTGCAAGCCGTTAAGTTTAGTGAAGCGCTGAACAAAATGCTGTTCTGCCATCTGCTTTGGTGTTGAGAATTCGGTAATGAGAAGATTGTCGGTATTCTTCTGTAGCGGACGTTTTAGGTCTGAATACAGATATAGGGTGATCTCCTGCTCATTCATTGCGAATGTCCGGAAGGGTAACAGAGCAGGATTGTACCCAAGACGACTAATGTCATTATGGACGGAGGGGCTCGCAACCTTTTTTTGGAATTTGCCGTAAGGTATCCTCAATGCATAATCTTTTGTCGCAATGAATATAAGTTCACCGGAGGAGCCGCTTGTCCACGCTGTAATGTGTGGGAAGACAAAACGCAATGTATGAACTATAATTTTAACGTCCCGCTTAGACATGTGATATGCAGGCACCCACTGCGCAAATATCCCGCCCTTTGTGAGGTGTTCGCTGATAATTTGATACCACTCAAGCGAGAAAAGGCTTGATTGTCCGCTTACCCAGGGATTTGAAGGTTGAGATATAATTACGTCATATTCTTTGCCATGAGTGAGCAGCACGTTCCGTGCGTCCCTCGGTATAATCTGAAGTCGCTTGTCCTGGAGAGCATTATGATTAACTTGTGAAAAGAATTCCGATGCTTCAATAACACTCTTTGAGAACTCTGCACAGTCAACGAGACGAACATCATGAGTAAGAACCGACCCGACTGTGACACCGCTTCCAAGCCCGACAACAAATACTCTATCCGGGTCAGGGTGGAAAAGAAGGGGTAGCTGTCCAAGCAGGACCTGTGTCTTCATATCATGCTCGAAGTTTGAGCTCGCATCCGTCTTTCCATCAACAGTCAGGAATCGAATGCCGTCGTTCCGTTCCATAACAGAAACAGTTGCAGCTTGTCCCGTGTTGTAATAAAGTATTTTGTACTGCTTCATAGCCATCCTCCAGATTTCCCAGGGAGTCATATTATTGAGGATGGTTTTTGGACCGCCGGCATTCTCTACACGTTCCAGCACATCGTGATACCGGTCGGCATAAGCATATACACCACTGCTCATAACTCTCGGGGACCACGGATTCAAAGAAAAGGCAAAAACTACCAGCAGCAATGAAACACACAAAACTGTGGCTGTTCGATATTTTATGGATACACCGTTGTGAAACAAGCAAACTATCGATCCTGCAAGGAGATTTGCAAACGCACCAACTATAATTGCTTTCTGCATGCCAATAGCAGGGATCAAGACCAAACCTGCCAGTGTAGCTCCTGCAACTGCTCCCAATGTGTTCAAGCCGTAGGCTCTTCCCAGTCTCCTGCCGAGGATACCTGTTCGGTCTATAAGAATGCTGCTGGCAACCGGAAAAATACACCCCATAGCAATAGTCGGAACAATCATTACAAGAGCTGCGAGTATAAATCTCACTATCTGGACACTCGTCCAGCTGTCAACTATCTTCGCGTGGACAGACAGGTATATAAAAGGAAGCCTATCGAACAAGAGGATGGTAAGCAGAGCTGAAAATGCTATAATATATTGGAGCAATACGAATAAGCTGCAAGAAGAAGCAGCTCTACGAATCCGGCCATAGAGAACGCTTCCAATCGCTATACCTAAAAGGAAAGTAGCCAGCATAGTTGTAAATGCGTAAGTTGTAGTGCCAAGTATCAAGCTCAGAGTTCGTGTCCAGGCTACTTCATAGACCATTGCAGCGGCTCCTGAGACGGCAAAAGCCCACATAACACTACGCTGCACAGCGGATAGTTTTTCGCAGTGGTCTTGCCTGCTTACGATGGGGGCGAGAGGCTTCGTGACGATGGCGGATTTTGCACGAAGGTGAACCAGCCAGAACCCAATAGCTATGAAAAAATTTGTTCCCGCAGCGGACAGACAAGTAAGCCTGTTTCCTATACGTGGTAACAAAAAATAGCCGGCGAGCACAGTGCCGAACACGGCCCCAAGGGTATTTAAAGCATAAAGCTGTGAGATCGTGATAGAGATACGAGACTCCGAGCGGATAATGTAACGTGCCAAAACAGGTAGAGTCGCCCCCATAAGACCTGTGGGAAAAATGAACACCAGAAACGCCAGTAAAAGCCTCACGCCATTGGAAATGGCGAAATCCGAACCATAGTTCTGATGAAGGCCCACATAAAAACGCTCCTGCAACGTTAGAATCCAGGGAAGGGCAATAGCGTACAGCCCTATACCAATTTCCAGGCAGACAAAGCACCTGGCTAATTTGTTTTCATCAAGGCGGTCCGCAGACTTTCCGATTAACCATGTGCCGATTCCCAGCCCCGACATGAAAGCAGCCAATATGATGGTTACCGCAATGGTAGATGCGCCCAGGATTACTGTTAATTCTCGGACCCAAACTATCTCATAAATAAGTCCCGCGGCTCCCGACAAAGTGAACAATGCAAGTAAAATAGGCCGTAATGATTGGATACTAATCTGTTCGTTTTCCGTAACTGAATCAACACTCATTATTTCTCCTTCTCGTCAGATTAAATACTAAGTTTTTCTTTGCACCGACCTATAGGACGGTCGAGCGGCCTTATTCATGGCCCTGATATTCAACCATGGTGAGACCTGACTAATCTATTTGTAAAATAATACTCCAGGCAAGCCCGAAGGCTCGCCTGGAATAGTAGAATCAAACTAAAAGCTATTAACCATTGAACTCTTTGAAATCATCGGTGCCGGTGTTCTCATCGCCTTGCAGCGGGATAACTCTCTCCGGAGCACTCGTCCTGGCAGTTTGCCTTGGGGCCTGCTTTTGAGTATGACCATTGGCTATCTTGTGAAAAGCATGGTCAGACTTACCGAATCCGTGCTGTTTAGTCTTGTTCGATGCCTGGTGAGTATTATGAGCAGCGCCGTGGCTAACTTGACGGCTGCGTCCGGAGCTTCTGCTCTGCTTATTAGCGGCACCGCCAACCAAGGCTACCAGCTCACCGACAACATCATTCATAGACTCGGCCTGAGCACTAAGTTCTTCAGAGGCACTGGCGGATTCCTCGGCGTTGGCAGCGTTCTGCTGTGTAACCTTGTCCATCTGGGCCATCGCGGTATTGATCTGGTCGATACCCTGTGCCTGCTCCTGTGAAGCAGCGGCAATTTCACTTACAAGGTCGGTTGTCTTGCCGATGCTGCCAACTATCTCATTAAGGATCTTTACGACCTCACTGGCAATATCAACACCGTTCTTCGAGTTCTTGACCGACTCTTCTATCATCGCTGATGTATTCTTGGCAGCTTCTGCCGAACGCATTGCCAGGTTGCGGACCTCTTCGGCCACGACCGCAAAGCCCTTACCGGCCTCGCCGGCACGAGCTGCTTCAACCGCAGCATTCAAAGCTAATAGATTAGTCTGGAATGCTATCTCATCGATGACCTTAATAATCTTGGCCGTTTCATCGGAGCTTTTCTGTATATCATTGATAGCAGTGCTCATTCGGCCCATTGACTCGTTGCCCGTATCTCCGGCTTTGCGTGCCTCACCGGCCAAAGTATTGGCCTGCTGAGCGTTATCGGCGTTCTGCTTGGTCATAGATGACATCTCTTCAAGGCTCGATGAGGTCTCTTCCAGACCCGCCGCCTGCTCGGTTGCTCCTTCGGCAAGCGACTGCGAAGCACTGGATACCTGGCCGGAAGCAGAGGAAACCTGCTCCGAACCTTCACTCAGGTCACGAATGATCCTGCTGAGAGCACGGTTGACACCAATGATGATGAAAAATCCTATCGTCAAGCCTGAGCCTATGCCAACAATACTGACAATCAACGTCAACCATCTTGCTGTAGCGTAGTTCTTATCGCTTAACAGGGCATCATTCTCCATATCCTTTTCATTCTTATCCACTAATGACGTCATCAATACAGCACACTCGTCGGAAATTTGCCGCCCTTGGCCTGACGACAGCTCAAATGCTTTGGTGTTGCCATTCTCAAGACTTATAGCACGGACCTGCTCATTTATATCAAGAAACTTAGCCCATAGGGTCTTAAACTCAGCTATCTTTGCCATACCCTGCGTACTGGCAGTTTTCTCAAACTCGCTTATCTTTGATTCAATATCCTTCTTGAGCTGGTCGGTTGCCTTGGCATATCGGTCCATACCTTCCTGAGTGGTTTCAAGTATCAGGTTTTTTTCTGCCCGGTGAATAGCCAGCATGTCCTGAACAACCTTGGCACATAGTAGCGCTCTGCTTGCTGCATCATCAGCCGCCTTTGCAGCCTGAGTATTTAACTCGTCATTGAAATTAACCAGATTCACTAATGCCTTTTCGGCATTGTCGTAAGCTGCACGACCCTCACCTGTGGATAACGTCTTCGCCTCTGCGTTATTCCCGGCTAAGGCCAGAGTAACAACCTTATCACTCCGGGTCTTGAAATCATTACAGGCTTTGATAAAGTTATCAAAGTAGCTTCTGCCTTCTGTGGTTACAGATTTTCGCAACTTCTCGGCAGCATCGTCGGCAGAAGCAATAGCTTCTTTGCGAGCTTTGTCATACTCCTGCATCTTGTCTTTTTCTTCTTCGAGGATGACATTTTTTTCCGCCCTGTGGACACGGAGCAGGTCCTGCACAATTCTGGCTCCGAGAAGTACACGCGAAGCGGCATCAGCAGCAAGCGTTGTTTGTGTGGTCACTTCCTCATCATTCATGGTGGCAATGGCTTTCATAACCGCCTCGGTCTGATCATACGCCTGGCGTCCTTCTTTGCCTGAAAGTCCCTTCGCCCTTACATTTGAGTTGAGCCGTGCAAATTCACGAATCTGTTTGTTCACTTCGAGGTACTTGTCCCACTTTGCAGCAAATTCGTCGAGCTTCGCCTTACCCTCACTGTCCGCCAAATCGCGTAACTCCTGACGTCGGTTCTGCATTTCTTCTTGTGTCTTGACTATAAATGCAGCATACTTGTCCATATCTTCCTGGGTATCAGCCAGGATGATGTTTTTCTCGGCTCGGTTGATGGTTAAAATATCTTGATTGATCCGGGCACCAAGTTTTACCTTTTCGGCTGACTGGTTCACGATACCGTTTAAGCGATCGTTCATACCGCTGAGCTTGTTAAGGCCCACAAAGGCAACCGTAATAGCTACAGCGGTCAGTATTCCCAACACCAGGAATAATTTTACTTTCAAACTTAAGTTCTTCATCTTCTTTGCTCCTTACAAAATAATTTACAATTCTTAAACACAACTAACACTTTTCACTAACTTACTTTTGCAGAACATTTTTTCAAAACTTATACTTCGCACTCAATTTGCAGTACGTTACGTCATTGCGGCAGACGGAATCATCCATCGATATCTGGTGGTAAAGAGTTGGAACAAGGACCAGATTGTCGGTGATTTGAACTCCAGTTGAAAGTCCAAAGGTTACATGTGACCAATCGTGGTCAATCGCTCTGCCGCCAAGGCCATCCCTGTAGGCGATACTAACCGAAAGATGTAATATCTGCTCTGTCATCTCCGGTAAAACAGGCGTCACGGCCAAATCGTAACCAAGCCCAAAAATATGGAACCAGCCGGTAAAGTCACTGTTGTCGTAATTGCTCCCAGCCGGATACTCATAGTAGGCCTCGTATTTGGGAACAAGGCCGTCCGGAAGAATTTTGGGCCATGAAACGGCAAACATCCATTCCTGGGTATTGCCTACATCTCTGGCCCTGTTAGGGTAGGATTTATACGTCCACTGAACTTTATACTTAATAGCATACGGATCATCTGAAAAAAGGCCGTTGTGGTAGTACAACGCTGGCTCAAGCCTTTCTTTATCTACATAGCCGCTTGCGGTAGCTTCTCGATGAGTGAACGCAGTACCGAAACCAGTACCCCAAAGGTCAAGGTCGATGGTCTTCAAAAGCGCGCCTTGTTGGCCGTACCCTTCACTGCCCTTTACCATCCATTTGCTAAGATAAGTAAAATCAAGCGTGACCCCCAACTGGCTATCTTCGGCCTGTGCCGCAACCGCTGCACAGAGCAGCAGCGATGCAATTAGAAACACCTTCTTACTCACCTTTAGTTCTTTTCTCTTAGATTTCAATTTTGATTTATTCGTCCATAATTAGACTTATTCTTCCGTGGCAGGACTTACTTTCCGGTCTTATCTTCATCATCCGTGAGAGGAATTTCTTCCCGGACAGAAATCCCGGCCGAACCGCCTCCAAAACTACCGAAATCATCGCCAGCCAAAACTCTGTCGATATCCAGCAGTATCTTGACGGACTCGCCAATCTTGCCCATACCGAGGATAAAATCGGTATTGACGGCTGAGCCGAACTGCGGCGCTCCCTCAATTTCCTCACCGGCTATGTCCAATACCTCCTCCACATGGTCAACCACGATGCCGGTGCTGAAGTTGCGGCCATCCTGACCGGTCTCCACAACGATAATACAGGTCTCCTCTGTCGTGTCAGTGGTCTCCATACCGAACTTGGCGCGAAGATCGACAACCGGAATAACTTGACCCCGCAGATTGACTACGCCTTTAACATAAGACGGCGTTTGCGGGACAGCGGTTATCTCCATATATCCGATAATCTCACGGACCTTCAGAATCTCCAGTCCGTACTCTTCATTGGCCAGAGCGAAGGTGAGATATTTACCTTCTTTTTCCAATATCGCATTATGCGATTGCTCTGTTTGAGCTGTTACTCCTGCCATAGTAATATCTCCTAATACAGTTAACATTAAAATAGGTTAGTTACAAAACACTACAACACTGAAAAATAGTCCCGGCCGTCCTTTAAACAACCAATTCACCTCTGACATGGCTTTTCGCTGTCTATTCCGGCAGCGGCACTATTTCACAAACTTTGAAAGTACCATAGGCCCTACTCACCGTTACGCCACT
>JACNGQ010000418.1 GCA_014384025.1 Planctomycetota bacterium
AACCTTCTTTGAAAATCTCTCCCGCAGAACCCTGTGTAGCACCTTTCCGCTTCCTGGATGGTAATGGCGGTACCTCTCGTTTGCTCTCCACCCTGTGCCTGTATCGGGCGGGCTACGACTTCAAGCGGCTCTTCACCATCAGCGAGTATTACGACCGGGACCGGCCGGCATTCCACCGGGCCATTCAATCGGTACGGGAACACAACATGGATCTAACCGGCTGGCTGGACTATTTTGTTGAGGGCCTGGCCACCCAGATGCAGGAGGTCCGGGATCGGGGGGAAACGGTGATTCGAATGAACCTCCTGGCCGGTGAGTATGGTCTTACTGAGCGGCAGCAGGGGATACTCCAACTATTTCTCGAGCAGGACACCATCTCTATCAATACGGTACAAGCCCAATGTCCCCAGGCCCATCGAAGAACCCTGCAGAGAGACCTTAAAGTGCTTCTGGAAAAAGACTTAATTGACTCAAAGGGTGAATAATCGTTCATCCCGTTAGTGCCTTTCTAAATTTTTTATTATTTCTAAAGATTTCGCGGGACACACAGTTGTGACCCTGCTATAGTCACCCACATGATAGCCGTTGCATCAGAAAATATATGTGGGGCCAGCAGGTAAACCCGGTGAGCGAAGTACTCGATCTCCAGCAACTGCTGCAAGAAAACCGTACACTGCACTGTGACAGAAACTACTATAAAACGCTTCATGAAAAAGCCAAAGCAAGAGAGGATTTATTAAAGCAAGAAAACCAACAACTCAACGCCAGAATTCGCTATCTGGAACAGAAGCTTTATGGCCGTAAGTCTGAGAAGAAGACCTCGAGTGAGAAAAACACCTCTACCTCGTCCTCCATTGATGACCCATCCAAAAGAAAGAGAGGTCAGCAGAAAGGCAGTCCCGGCCATGGACGCCGAGATTACAGCCACCTTCCAGTTAAAGAGGAGGTCTTTGAACTAGAGGAAGCCGTCTGTCCGGTCTGTGGATGTCCCTACCAGCAAGCGTCATTTCTTGATACCGACGATTCAGAACTCATTGAAATAAAGGTCAAGGCGTATCGCCGTAAGATCCAGCGAAAGCAATACAAGAAAGGTTGTCAATGTGCGGGTGTACCAGGCATTATCACTGCCCCTGGGCCAGCCAAGCTGATCGGCAGGGGGAAACTGGGGGTCTCGGTGTGGGTCACCCTCTTACTGGAAAAGTATCTCTATCAGCGTCCGATTAATCGACTTTTAGAGTCGTTCAAGGATATTGAATATGACGCGCCTCCGGGAACAATTGGCGATGGCCTCAAAAAATTGGCTCCACTCTTTGAGCCTGTCTTAAAGGAGATCGTCAAAAAGAATCAAACCGAAAGACATTTGCATGCTGATGAGACCCGTTGGCTGGTCTTTGAATTTATTGACGGTAAGAAAAGCACCCGTTGGTACATGTGGGTCTTTGTCTCGAAACATACGGTCGTGTATATATTGGACCCAAGTCGTGCTACGAGCGTCATTGAAAAACACTTGAACGTAGTAAGTGTATTGATCTTGAGTGTTGATCGTTATTCATCCTACAAATCCTTTGCAAAAGACCGTGAGTATGTCGTTCTGGCGTTCTGCTGGACTCACGTCCGAAGGGACTTTTTGACGACAGCCAATGGCTTTGATGAACTCGAAGTGTGGGGGATGTCGTGGGTTGATTCCATCGGTGAAATCTTTCATCTGAATAATCAGCGAGTAAAACATGAGGTTGATTCACCCGAGTTTATCCAGGCCGATCAGTTGTTGCGTAAAGCGCTTAATCGTATGGAACAGCAATTCGAGTCGGAATTAACCGAAGCCGATTTGCATCCTGAAAGGGCCAAACGCTTAAATAGCATCAAAGAACACTGGGAGGGTTTGCTGGTCTTTGTGGATCATCCGTGGATTCCCATGGATAACAGTGAGGCCGAGAGACGAATGTATACCGCGGCATTGCGGCGAAAAAACTACTATGGTTCCGGCTCGGTATGGAGTGGTCATTTTACCGCGTGCCTGTTTAGTATCTTTCAAACACTCAAGCTTTGGAATATTAATCCTCGTAAGTGGCTGACCCAGTATTTGCAGGAGTGTGCGGAGAATCGGGGCCAAGCCCCCCAAGACTTAACCTGTTTTGTGCCTTGGATGATGTCAAAAGAGCAGTTAGCTCGATTACACTATCCGGATACCTCATGAAAGATAGCCGCCGACCCTATCGCTATTGTGGCCGGGACTTCTCTGGGCCCCAACTTCAGAAGATACGTCAAATCATCGCCTCAGACGATCGCCCTAATCGTGCGAAGATCTCCCGGCGTGTGTGTGATGCATTTGGGTGGTACAAACAAGATGGCGGTCTAAAGGAGATGAGTTGCCGGGTCGCGTTACTACGCATGGAGCGTGATGGTCTGATCCGGTTACCGCCCCCTGAAAAAGGTAATGGCAATCGTACTGCCAGAGTCCGCATCAGCAGTGCCTCAGATCCACAGCCTGAAGTCTGTGTTGGGGCGGGTGCCTTGGGCCCGTTGCGGCTTGAGCTGGTCGTTAAGGGCACTGACTCCCAGTTATGGAACGAACTGATAGAGCGGTATCATTATCTGGGCTGCAAACCGTTGCCTGGCGCCCAACTGCGTTACTTTGTTTATAGTGGTTCTCGTCTTCTGGCAACTCTAGGCTTTGGGGCTTCGGCCTGGAGCGTGGCAGGTCGAGACCGCTATATCGGTTGGACCGCTAAGCAACGCCAAAGCAATCTGCATCTAATCGTTAACAATGCCCGGTTTCTAATCCTTCCCTGGATTCAGTCACGGAATCTGGCATCCAAGATATTATCATTAGCCTGTAAACAGATAAGACAAGATTGGCACACCAGGTACAATTATCGCCCTGTGTTAATGGAGACATTTGTTGAGATTAATCGATTTACAGGAACCTGTTATAGAGCCGCTAATTGGAGGCAAGTCGGTACTACCCAAGGCCGTGGCAAGTTAGAAAAATCGATGCAGGGCAAATTACCCAAGAAATACGTTCTACTTTATCCTCTCGTCAAAGACTTCAAAGAGCAACTCTGCTGTTAATCCATTTACACCTCTGACATACGTTCTTATGGGATGGCCCATCAACTCCGTGACCCCTACCTCAGTTCAAAGTCATACATCCCTATTGCCGTTGAAATCATAATGACAAAATGACAAAAAGTGGCAATCGATACGGGAAAAGCGAATATTCACGAATAATATTTGCACCCCACGAGACGTAATATGGCTCTATCATTTAGGCATGCTTGTGCCCCTGTTTCTCAGCTTTTTTTGCCTGGCCGCGCCTACAACCGCACAACCCAAGAGGCCGTTATCTGCCAAATCAGCGAAAATGCTCATTTCTTAAGTTCTGCACTATCAAGGTATTACGGAAGTCGGAATTTTTCGTAACGTATTCAATGAACCCTCACAAATTATGGCTTCTTTCCCAGAGAATGCATCAGAGATTCTACGGTTTTACGATGGTCCCATCTTGCCTTGACAAGTACAGATTGACATCCCTCTTTGGCTCAAGAGTTTATACCGGGGACGAGTTTTTGTACCCTACGTGCAGCTGAAGCGATCAGCAGTGAACTCGTCGCCAGGACCAGGAATGCGAATCGGTACATGCGTGTTTCTCCTTGAGATGTTTGGCTCTGCAAGCGATAGCCGCCTGCGAGTCCAAGGACGACGACTCATATGTTTCGCTTTTCGGCGGCGAGTTGTCTCATCTACTTC
>JACNGQ010000026.1 GCA_014384025.1 Planctomycetota bacterium
CGCCGGTATCAACCGAATGTCCGTCAACATCAACGAGGTGCCCGCCGGTATCAACCGAATGTCCGTCAACATCAACGAGGTGCCCGCCGGTATCAACTGAATGTCCCACGACACAGACAAGGTGTCCACCGGTTTCGACTGAATGCCCCACGACACAGACAAGGTGCCCGCCTGTATCGACTGAATGTCCCCCATCAACAACAAAGTGCCCACCTTCGCAGACACAGTGCCCAACAGTAGATACTCAATGTCCGCCTACAAAGACAAGATGTCCTGTTGAGAAGACAAAATGTCCGGAGTCTTCAACAAATTGCCCATCTGTGGCTACTCAGTGTCCGGCAGTAGATACTCAATGTCCACCCGTAGAGACAAGATGCCCCTTAAGCGAAACGAAATGTCCGGCTGTAGTCACAAAGTGTATAATTAAACAGACGGAGTGTCCGGATGAACCGACATGGTGTCCTGCGGTAGAGACCAGGTGTCCCTCATTGCGGACCCGCTGCCCAACAGTAAGTACTCAATGTCCCGCAGTAGATACGGCCTGTCCTCCAGTGGTAACGGACTGTCCTCCAGTGGAAACTAAATGCCCCTTCGATCCGACCAGGGCTTGTATAATCTCTGAGCTTCAGGACATAACAGTGGGAACGAGGTACTCTGTTTTCACGGGGCAATGCCCGGCGATAGATGTTCAGGCTCCGACTGTTGTGCCACAGTTATTGTTGGCAAAAGCGCCCTGACGTTTGTGGTAAAAAAACATATTCTTGTTGGGAACTCTTTAGAGCATAAGCTTGCTCACTGGTTGGTTATGACTTATCTGTTTTAAAACAGATAAACGCTCATCTTGTCTTTTGGTGCCGGTACCACAGGAAAATACAGCAAAATATCTTAAGGACAAGACGTCAACCCGAATATCAATTCACTCAACTGTTCGGCACACAAGTTTTTCTGATTGCACAGGGTATGATATGAGATATAATTCACTGAGTGGTTAGAAATAATCAAAGAAAAACCGAAGAATCAACCACCGACTGCCCAGTGGGTACAACAGCGGCGCCGGGGCCTGTAATCGCAGCGATAGCCGGCCTTGCGGCTGCCTGGATAGCGGCCGGCTCAACGGGATTATTAGCACATCCTTTGCGGCGGGCGCTAACGTTAGTAGCTTTGTGCGTTGTAATCATCGCGCAGCGTCCTTTCCCCTGGCGGGGAAGCAAAGGTCTTTTTAAACTACTGGCAACAGCCGGCCTTGCCGCATACATGATAGCCTCGTCCCTGCCGGTTATTAATGTAATGAGTGTTCCGCTTGTTCTGGTTTCTCTTGCGGCCACCTTCCGTGGACAAGCAAAGAAGATGCTGCGCATTGTCTCTGCCGCTGTTGCGGTCTTTGGCCTCTATCGCATGGCCTGCACATGCATTCCTTTGGTATGGTCGATGGCCGACTTGCTTGGCCGTGCTCTTGGAAACATAGTAGGCCTCATCAGTCATCAATCTATATATGTCGGGTCCACTTTTGCCGGTCTCGATTTCCTGGTGCTTATGAGTGTGCTTTGGATATTCTGGTTGGCATCCAGCCGGCAACCAAGAAAAAAACGGGCTCTCTATGGTTTTGCGGCGATCCTTGGCGGCCACATCTGTTATCTAATTGTAATGTCATATACCCAGCAGCTACTTGCCGGAGTAGCCGAGCCTGCCGCACAAGCAGGCTGGTCCTGGGCGGCTCTGTTCCATAAAGCAATACCGTGGAACCTGCCCGTATTGGCTTGTGTGATACACCTGCTCACCGCCTCAGCTATGTTTCGATGGCCTGCCGGCTTCGAGGAAACTGAGCAGAATTATAAAAAAGCTTCTGCGGCCATTACCCGGAACCAATATATACTACGATTTGGAGCTCCTGTTCTGGCTATCCTTTTACCTGTTATAATTGCTCTTTATCCGGGCAAACCGGACCTCCAGGGCAAAAAGATTGTTTTCTATGAGAAGGGATTTCTCAACTGGCTTAAGCCAACGCACGGCCAATATGGCAGACTTTCGAGTGGTATGTATGGAATGCTTCCGGTCTTTATCGAAAGCCTTGGGGCCAGCAGCCTTATATCGCCCGATTTATCCGATAAGGACCTTCAGGATGCCGATGCTTTAGTGCTGCTTTTTCCTGATGATCCCTGGGCCGAGGGTCAGCTTAAACGTATATGGGATTTTGTGCATCGGGGCGGCTCACTTCTGGTAATGGGCGAGCACACTACCCGGGACGAAAACGGAAACAATCGTTTCAATGAAGTGCTGGAGCCGACTTCAATACGAGTCGAGTTCGATTCGGGCACATTCACGGTTGGCGGCTGGTTGCAGTCATATGAGGCGATTGCGCACCCGGCGACAACAGGTGTCCCTGACGAACGCAATCAGTTTGGTGTGGTCATCGGTGCTTCTCTCGAAACAAGCTGGCCGGCGCGTCCATTGTTAATTGGACGGTGGGGATGGTCGGACATGGGAGACGAAGGAAGCAGCCGGGCAATGATGGGTAACGGTCACTACGATTCAGGCGAGAAACTCGGTGACCTGATTCTCGCAGCCGAACAGCCGCTCGGAAAAGGACGCGTCATTGCATTCGGCGACACATCGGGCTTGACAAACGGTATCAACGTCAGCTCGCATGTTTTCAACTCGCGACTGTTTGGTTATTTGGCTGGCGGAAGAAAAAACGCGCACCCGATATGGCGGCAGCTTCTCGGAATATTGAGCTGTGGACTGCTCATTGGCTTTCTGACGCTACAAAGAGGTGAGGGCAGAATTCTTTTAATAACATTATGCTTAGCAGGCTCACTTGCCGCCTCTACCGCAATAAGCCGCAGCGCCAGCGAGATTCTTCCCGATGGGCGATATAAATTACCCAACAACCTGGCTTACATAGACACTTCTCACCTGGAAGCAAACAGCGGGGAATCCTGGCGTCCTGAAGGCATCGGGGGATTTATTCTTACTCTTATGCGAAACGGATATCTTACTCTTTCTCTTCCAGAACTGACTGCCGAGCGGCTTGTACGATCGGATCTTTTGGTATCTGTTGCGCCTTCCCGCAACTTCTCGAAGACCGAACAAACCGCGATAAGAGAATTCGTGCTTAACGGCGGGACATTCATTCTTATGGCGGGTCTGGACGGGGCGGGCTCCAGCCGTTCACTGCTTTCGACGCTTGGCTTTAGTATCGGCAACCCCGGGCCGAATCCTGCTGAGCCTGAAGTCATGGGACACTTCAAATCACCATATCTCAGCTCGGGAGACCAGCGTGTTCATGTTCGTTTTCACGCGGCCTGGCCGGTAAGCTGTAATGATCCGACCGCCCGGGTAATCGCATACGGACACAACAATTTGCCGGTTATCACTTTACGTCAACTCGGAGCCGGTAAAGTTGCGGTCATTGGGGACACTTGCTTTGTTGCCAACAAGAATCTCGAATGGGAAGGAGGGGAACCGTTCGAAGGTATGCGGGAGAATGCCGACTTCTGGCGATGGTTCATCACACAACTTCGGGACCAGGAGATGTGGATTCCTCCGGCTCTGGGGAGTAAACCTGAATCTGTAAATAATGGGACAACATCTAATATGCCGAATCAGGAGGTAGCAAATTGAAACGGGCCTGGATTGGCTTAGCGTTATTGAGTACCTCGTGGCTATTTGGGCTTAGCTACTACCACAGTAGCCAGTGGCTTCTCTGGGCGGTACTTGTATCGACCGGAACAGCAC
>JACNGQ010000218.1 GCA_014384025.1 Planctomycetota bacterium
CAAAACACTGCGCAAGCAGGCCTCTGATAAGGAGGTTGTGTGGGTGGGCAGAGCATGTGTGATAATGACCTCTATACTGGCGCTGATCATCGCGCTTGCGTGGGACGCTACGGTTCTTGATATTGTGGCGTTTGCGTGGGCCGGTCTCGGGGCTGCGTTTGGTCCTGTTGTCCTTTTTGCGTTGTTCAGCCGGAGGACGAGTTGGCAATCGGCGCTGGCGGGCATGGTGACAGGTACGGTGGTTCTGGTCGTATGGAAGCTGATCGGATTGAGCGGCAATATGTATGAGATAGTGCCGGGCTTCGCTGCCAATTGCCTGACGATTCTCCTGGTCAACCTTTTCATAGGGCAAAAAGACGAGTGCGTTTTGCAGGAATTTGATGAAGTCATAAAGACAGTCAGGATCGCGTAGCTCGATCGTGCCCACTTCGTCCTACAATTCTTTCTTTTGAATCCCGGAAAATACGTGACAAATAGACTAAAATCTGATAATCTGAACCCTATTAAACAAACCAAGACATGAAATGCGAAAAGCCCTTTTGAGAGCCTGAGCAATGCGCACTTATCTTCATGCCTTTCGTGACTGTCCCGAATTACGTCAATTACCGTTAACGACACGTTCATAAACATAAATATATCTCGTAGTAAGGAGTCAATTATGGAAACCATAAGTGCAAATTTACGAACTTGGGCGGTGGTTGTGGGTATCGCAGCCGTGATAGTAATTTGTGGGCTGGTTTGGTATGTCTGCGCCCCAGAGCAAGAAAAGGTATTAGCGCTTGGGCCAACCGTCAACAGTTCCTATCACGATGGTAACCCGGACATTTCAGCCGACGGCCTGTCGCTCTTCTTCACCTCTGATCGGCCTGGTGGGCACGGTAGGCGCGATATATGGGTATCGACACGGGCCACGACAAACGAACCGTGGAGCGCACCAGTAAATCTTGGGCCAACCGTCAACAGTTCCTATCTCGAGACTAACCCGGACATCTCAGCCGACGGGCTGGAGCTCTTCTTCCACTCCGGTCGGCCGGGTGGGCGGGGCCATTGGGATCTATGGATGACGACAAGAGCCACGACAAACGAGCCCTGGGGAGAACCAGTGAATCTTGGGCCCACTGTCAACAGTTCCTATCGCGAAGCTGCCCCGAACATTTCAGCCGATGGGCTGGAACTCTACTTCGTCTCCGGTCGGCCCGGCGGGTACGGTGTAAACAGCCTATGGGTGACGACACGGAAAACGACGGACGACGACTGGGGAGAACCCGTCAATCTGGGGCCGGTTGTCAATAGCTCGGCTGGCGAGTGGGCACCGAGCATCACAGCCGATGGACTGACTCTCTTCTTCTCGTCCACTCGGCCTGGTGGATCTGGGAAGTCTGATCTATGGGTGACGACACGAGCAACGAAAAATGACCCCTGGGGAGAACCGGTGAATCTTGGTCCAACTGTCAATAGCTCGGCGGGCGATGGTGGGCCCAGTATCTCGAGCGACCGCCTGACCCTCTTCTTCGCATCCAGGCGGCTCGGCGGATTAGGCGATGATGACCTATGGCAGGTCAAACACTTGAAAGAGCGTAAACGACCTCCAACACCAACTGACAGCTTTGCGATTCCTAAAATACCTGAGGAATTGCAGGCCAAGATCGCCAAGGCAAGAGAAAGAGTCCAAAGACGCAAAATCGGGCATGTCATTGTCGGTCGCGTTGTTCTCGATGGCCAGGGAAATGTACGTGATGTTATGGCGCAAATGGAGATTCTGCCCGAAGGATATTTTGCCGGACCGACAAAAGACCTGGACAGGCCTGTGGGCTTTCGCATGCACCAATATGCTCCGTATGATCTGCAACTAAAAGGTATGGTGAAAGACGAAAAGACACATTTGGTCGATGTTGGCACTATTCATATGAAACCGTTAACTAAAGATGAATTGGTGGATCTTAAAGCTCAAGTAAAATTGGAAGAAGGTGGAGACCTCTCGCAGGCAAGAATACGGTTGAGTGTCAGAAACGGGCCTGTAAATACCCCGTCGAATGGTACCGAGCCTCGCCGCTATTGGCCTGATCCTCTTGAGATACCAGTACAGGAAGATGGCCTGGCCCAGGCAGATGGATTCTCGCCGATCGGTTACTACTGCACGATTACGGCGCCGGGCTACCTGAAGAAGAGTTTCACGATCGAATTCAAACCGGGAGAAACACTTGATCTCGAAACAATCACGTTGGAGAAACCAAAACAAATTGAATTGGCCTATATTGTATCGAACGAACCACCATTTAACATGGACAATCTGAAGACTGTCAGAATACCTTCAGGGACAAGGTGGAAAGCTGTGGATGATGTTTATGGCTGGGACCTCGAATTCAAACAAGAAAAGGGATCTGTCTTGATGACGTATTTCTATGCCCCGTGTTACCTATGGGACCTGGGCGACGGAGAGATTGACCAATATGTAAATACTGATGGAAGCGGCCTTGGTGAAAAGTTGCGACGTGGTCATCCGGCCGGTAATCAACACGTTTATCTGCTTCATCAAGCTCACTGGAAACGATGGGTTTTATTCAAGATCTCTATAGAATAACTTTGTCCATGACATTTACGTTGACGGTCGTCTGGAAGCCGCCGGTGCGACGATTCGTTTGATGTATCGCCATGATTACTACGCTCGCTTTAATGATGTGGATATCCGGGGAGAACTAAAGGTGTGCGGTGCATTTTTTCGCTGGGGACAACAACTTGACCATCGAAAACCAACCATCCAACACACATTTCCATAATCGACGCGAGCATCCCTGCTAATCCGTGCCCAAAAAAATTCGCTTGACACCCAACCTTATATGGTGTATAATGTAAACCCAACTAATAGAATGAAATCATAATAGTTCATAGTTCATTGTTAATATCGAAGATCCGACCTTCCTTGGACGGAATAAATCAGGAGGGTTCCCAATGTCGAAGACCCGGCCTTCCTTGGACGGGGCTACCGAAGCCCAAATCCTCATCAATCGCCTAAATGCCCAAGAATCGACCGGCCCCCGAACAAACTGCCTATCCTGCCCTCGCCCCCAAAAAATTATGACCTTATTATGCAAAACAAAGCCAATTTCCGTAGAGCCCAAACAAATGCAAGTTATTTTCTGGTAAGGGATTATGAAAATAAGCGCGATTGGACACTCGGTGAAAACAAACCCAATCAAAGCCAATTTCACCTACCCCCAAAGGGGTAATACAGAAGTCCGATGCCGGATGTCAGAGGTCGGATATCTCTCTTCTGCCTTCTGTTTTCTGTCTTCTGTCCATGGGTGCCTGCTCATTAACCGGATGAAGCTAATTTTTCAACGAGGGTCTTGCGGGATGGGATTGTTTTGACTATATTTAATGGTTTGATGGGGCTTGGCCCCGGAATGGTGAAAAGGGTCTGAAATGGTAACTTATGCGCGATTGAAAGGAGTAAAGGATGAAACTTAACAGGAAGTTAAATATGGGCATGGTTGGCGGCGGGCCGGGCGCTTTTATCGGTGATGTTCACCGCAAGGCCTCGCGGATGGACGGGCAGATTCAATTGGTATCAGGCGCGTTCGATATCAATCCCCGCAAATCGAAGCAGCAGGGAAGAGAGCTTATGCTGCCTTCCAAGCGCGTGTATCGCAACTATCAGGAGATGATCGAAAAAGAGCTCAAGCTACCTGACGGCGAGAAGATCGATTTCGTAACGATCACCACGCCC
>JACNGQ010000038.1 GCA_014384025.1 Planctomycetota bacterium
AAATCTCTATTATGTTGGGAATAGTGATGTATCATCACACCTGATTGATACAGACCAAGGCTTAATTCTTCTGGATACAGCCTTCCCTCAAACAGTGTACCTTCTCCTAGAATCCATTCGCCGATTAGGATTCAATCCGGATGACATTCACTACATCCTCCACTGTCATGGACACTACGACCATTTCGGTGGAACCCGAGCTCTTGTCGAATTGACAGAGGCGAAAACAGCCCTGGGAAAAGAGGACATTGAGGTTCTGGGGGAAAAACCTGAACTTTCATGGGCTCCCGAGTATGGTGTCGAATTCTACGAGACATTTGAGGTAGACGAGCTATTGGTGGACGGTCAAATTATTTCTCTGGGCGATGTCTCAATCAAGTGCCTACACATCCCTGGCCACACCCCCGGGTCAATGTCGTATTTCTTTGAAATTAATGATAGCGGAAATACCTATACCGTCGGTATTCATGGCGGGCCTGGGCTAAATACTCTTTCGAAAGAATATCTCAGGAAATACGGGCTTCCTTTAAGTAGGCGGGCTGATTACATGAACTCTTTGCAGCAACTGAAGAAGCGTGCAGTAGACATTTTTATCGGCGCTCATCCCGGTCAGAACGCGACGTTAGCTAAACAGTCCTTAATGGAAGAAGGGAAAAATCCTTTCCTTGACAAAACAGCCTGGCCGATGTTTTTGGAGGGTCTTGAAAAAAATGCAAAGAAGGAGTTCAATCTTGTCTGACATTGTGTTCATGTCATTGAAAATATGATTTGTTGTCGCGTGTTCGCACGCGACAATGAATTTTGATTTACTTTATTTCCACATTTGCTATAATCTCTTGTGGGAGAGGGGCTCCTGCTGATAAGGCTAGGTTTTTAGACCTGTAGGGTCGAAATGTTTATAGTAGATGTTGCGTTACATTTCTAAGCTCCGTAGGAGCGGTATGTGAAGTCAATTTCTCCACTGATTAGTGCTCACTACAAGATTCTTCATATAGATTACAACAACGCTAAGTGGGAATGCTATGAAGAATAAGTAAAGCCGCTTACTAGGATGGAAAAGATAGCTTCGGCGAAAAGGTAGCATCAGGTGCTTATTTCTATACGTTGCAGGTGCGCCCCGCCTCCGTTGGGATAAACTCCGCCATCTTGAGCATTGGGGAAGACGAAGTCACCCCAGGGAGCAGGGCAGGAGAGTTTTCGGCTACGAGGAAGATGGTAATTATGAAATAGATTGGAAGGATGGAAGGTTGGATGATTGGATGGATGGGTTCCTTCCATCCATCCAACAAAGCTGGAAATTAATCAACTGCTATACCCAATTGACCTACGGCTGTTTTGCCGCCGCTGTAGTGCATGTGTCTTTCGGCTACAACGGGTTGTGAAGCTATGACTTCCAGCGTGCCATTAATTTGTCCTATGTTACGGTCAGATATGTCCCACCAACCTAAAGACCGGGCTCTTCCCTGTAATTGTCTGACGATTCGACCATTGACATCCCGCGCTACAACGTTGATAAGCGCTTGTGCTTCGCCAACGTTGAATACGCGTATCCAATCAGATGCGCCGGAGTACAATTCTGGGAAAAAGAGTCGAGTTGCAACAGTTCGGTTTTCCAGGGATGCTCCAGCGAAATCGAGCACTTGTGTGCCGAGATGACAATGTCTTTCCCCTACGATGGGCTGGTCACTGCGTATTTCTAGTGAGACATCCCCCTTGCGGTCTGCTTGTCCTTGAGCCGGTGGATTCCATGCTTCAAAGGAATTTAAATTGTGTTCAGCAGACCAAACGGTCTGTGCCGCATGATTCCTTGCAAGTGCAAGAACCTTTGCTCTTGCATTACTGATGTTGACGACACGGACCCAATCGCCCCATTGACCACCGGCAATTTGACTGAAGTATATGGTTTTGGGTGCTGGCATGTTTTTCTCCTCCTTCTGCTTTTGGTTGTTCTTATGTAGTTTGAAAACAAGGATTTTTTTAGAATCTGCTTACCTAATTTTGATTAGACTCTCGGATTTTGAAACAGATGTTTGATTACATGATTGATGAGCACTCGATATTCAAAACAATCCTCAATCAATCGCCACTCCCAACTGTCCTACTGCTGTTTTTCCGCCGCTGTAATGTAGATGTCTTTCTGCAACAATGGGTTGTGTGCTCATAATCTCTAAGGTACCGTTTACCTGACCTAAATTGCGGTCAGACACATCCCACCAGCCAAGACGCCGCGCGCGACCTGATAATTGTCTGATAACACGGCCGCGAAGGTCACGGACGATAAGATTTATCAATGCATCCGTTTCGCCAACGTTGAATATACGAATCCAATCGCCGCCGCCGGAATACAATTCCGGGAAAAAAAGTCGATTCGCAACTGTCCTATCCTCCGGTGATGCACCATGGAAATCAAGCACTTGTGAGCCGAGATGACAATGTCTTTCTCCAACGATAGGTTGGTCGCTACGAATCTCAAGTGAAGCATCGCCTGCACGGTCTGCATGCCCTTCAACAGGGGGGCTCCACGCTTGGTAGGGATTCAAATTATGTTCGACAGACCAGACGGTATCTCCGCGATAATTTCTCGCAACAACGGTGACTTTCGCTCTCTGATTACTAATATTTACGACTCGAACCCAATCACGCCACTTACCCGCAGCAACCTGGCTGAAATATATAGTTTTAGGCGCTGGCATTTTTTCTCTCCTCCCTTAGTCGGAAATCGGAATACGGATGTTGGAAGTCGGAAGGCGGAATGTAAAACATAGGAAAACAGGACTAATTGTTCTCCATTTTCCGTTCTCCATTTTCCGTTTAAGAAACTCTAGGCGAATTTTTGTGCAACCTCTTTTGCTACTTTTGCCCAATCGGCGAGGCGTTCTGGCCTGCCATTGAGAGTTTGCAATTCCCGTAGAACTATCTGGATATAACAGCCCTGTGCGATTCGCATTCCCTCTTCGAAGTGCCGACGGATTGGCGTCATATCATCCGCGAATACAACATCTGTGGCTTTCTGTCGCCACATGATGGTATATCGGTCACCCAGAGCGTCAACCACCTTTTCTAAATCTGTCCATGCAGAACATACAAAAATCCGCAGGTTCGGAATTTTCTTTATACCATCTATCTTATGAGTAAGGTTTTCGCAACATCCATAGCTGGCCAGCCAGAACTGTGAGAGGATGGGCATTTGATATGACAAAAGGAACTCTTCCCACATGGCTGGTGATACCTGCTCAAACTCCTGGCTCTCGGTATGACCCCACAAATCTCGGAGGGAGATATTGCTGGATTGCACATCATTGCGCGGTGGGTCGCTGCAATACATGGGACCATTGTTGTTGAGGGTGAGCAATCCTGTATTCTCAATTGCTTTCTGGGCTTTTAGCACACTTTCCTGCAAATGATTCATCAATCGGTGAACTAAATCTGGTCTATCAGCCATGTCATACATCAACTGGCCGAGGCCACGAAGGTTGGCTGCTGTTCCACCCAAGCCTGCTCCTAAAGGCACACCGCAGGTAAGACGAACTTCCATGATATCGCCTAGTAATTCGTCCATCCGCGATAGAGCTTGCTGTGTCTTGGTTTCGTTGTATGTGTAGGTGGGTGTGGTGAGGCGGTCGAAATCTGTTTCAGATTTGAGCGGCGGGTCATATTTCCATGCTCCACCGTGGCTCGGGGCTGGGATTCGTCGGATGGGAACGCCCCAAACATCA
>JACNGQ010000145.1 GCA_014384025.1 Planctomycetota bacterium
CATAACCAGCGGAAAGCCGGGCAGCCTCTCTGCAACCTCCTGTAAAACATCAAAAGCCAGCTTCGGCTCCTTCTTAAACTTGTAGGCACCGTGGCTTGTACCTATAGCTATCGCCAGGGAATCCACCCCTGTTTTTTCGACAAATTCTTCGACCTGATTCGGATCGGCCAGGTGTTTGCTTATATCATCTTCAGAGACACCAACAACGTCTTCCTCGATACCACCCAACTGGCCTAACTCGGCTTCAACCACAACATCCCGGGCATGAGCGTACTCAACCACCTTTTTCGTAACCGCGATGTTTTCCTCAAACGGCTTGTGGGAAGCATCTATCATCACCGACGTAAAACCATCATCGACAAATTGTTTGCACGTCTCAAATGTATCACCGTGATCAAGGTTAATCGCGACAGGAATATCAGGATTTTCCTCCACTACCACGTTAATAATCGCCTTTAAATAGCTTATCTTGGCGTATTCACGCGCCCCCCTCGAAATCTGCAGGATGAGCGGGGCCTTTTCTTCAGCCACCGCATCAATAATACCCTGTGTGATTTCCATATTATTCACATTGAACGCCCCAATTGCATAGCCGTTCTTGTAAGCCATCTCGAACATTTTTTTGGTATTAACCAATGCCATTATATTCTCCTTAAAACCCTCAAAATTATCTTATGGTTAAAAAATTATTTAACCAAACATTCTATGTACTAATAAATATCCAATATCGGACATTAATACGGGTCGAATCAATAATAATTAGTACTCAGCCGAACCGCTCGCTCCCATATATCTTCCCGAGCCAATCGCTAAATCGGGCACTCCCTGAGGCCAGATACTGAATACTATCGCCTGCCTGTCTAAAGAGGCATCGGCGCTATATGTAATACCACAGTATATCCTGTGGTACTGCCTTACAAGCGTTAAATCACTCCTTACAGTCTTGCCATAGTCAAAATCAAGCTGTCCTGAATAAACAAGGGTGTATCGCGGGTCGAGCACGTACGTAGCGGCAAAAGTAAGCGCATTAGATCCATGTTCGCCGAACCCGTTATCAATGCGTCTTAAATATCTACTGCCTAAATAATAACTCAAATCAGGCCAGCGCATGTGCGAAAAACCAACATTATATTGCTGCACCACGCCGCTTTGTATATCAAAATTCATATCAGAGAGCACCGCAGTTGTATCACTCAGACGCCATATATAGTCGGCGCCGAAATAATTGCGTCTCGGTCCGAAAATATCGCCGTTTCGCCTATCGTATCTGTCTTGCGGGTTCAATATTGTATTGAATCTGTTAAGCAGCGGAATAAACGGCTTATTCCAGATAAACCTGTCCGGCCCTGCTGTTCCTGCTGTGTCATCAGAATCATTCACCCAAGTAACGTGCGTATCCAGCCACATCCAGTCAACGGTTCGCATCTTATCACCGATGCCTCTTTTGGTTTGCAGCCTCTGTGAAATACCTACGCTCAAGGTATCACGTTGTTCGATAACCGAGTCGGTTTCAGTGTAAGCTGCGGCTGTCAAATACGGCCTGATAATATGCCTTAGCTGATTTAAATCCCATATTTTCGATTCGACACCGGGAAAAACCTTCCAGAACGGCTGCGACGACACACGGACACCGGCTTCTCCAAACCAAACTTCATCTTCTCTTTGTCCGCTGCCGCCGTCAAGCTTACTGTAAAAACCCAGCCCGTCTTCATACGCCGCCGTCCCTGCCACAAAAGGAACAACCTTCGACGTGCCAAACATCAAAGGCATATCAATTTCGTTTCTCGTTGTTATGAAGGAAAAAAACTGCTGCGGACCGGCCGGTGTGCTCTCTGAGTAACGCTCACGAAATCTGCCTACCTGGGTGTCGCTGTAGAATGTCAGACTATCTTCGAGAAACGACTGACCCGTCCAGTGAAACTCGGCACTGGGTAATTCTTCAAGCTCATCGACAAAATCGTTGATTCGCACCTTGCTCAAAAGGGAAAGACCCCAGTTGTCCTCGATACGCTTCATGTGAATGAGTGTTTCCTGATCCTTACCTACATTAAACTCGCCACGATGAAAACTCTCCATGAAATGCTCATCAGATATATAACTAATCTCGGTGGTAAGCTGCCAGTCAAAGGGGAGAAACTGCCTGTGCTGCCAAGTGAACCTTCCTCGGAGATCTCTTTCCGGCTCAAGATTTTTTCTGCTGACGTGTCTGCCAAGCCGGTCCTGGCCTCTGTCGTTGATTATATAGCCTAAAATCCTTCCGAAATAGTCCTCTTTTGCATAATCTACCTCGATTCCGCTGCCAAAACCACGCTTGCTGTAATAATCCAGCGAGAGAGTGCTTTCCGTGCCCTCCGGCTCTTCCAGCCCTAAAAGCCGAGCCAGGTACCACTGTGTTTCAACCTGTGTTCCCCACGTATTGTCCCTGCCAACGTGCGCAGTTTTAAGCGGGGTATCAGGCCTTTGCAGATTACTGCGCATCAAAGGCCAATAGAAAATTGTTTTATCATATAACTTCAAACGCACATCACGCATCTGGGCATCGAAACTGCTCTTGGGGGCTTCACCCTGCTGTGCCTCAAGACTCGTCGTATCGGTTATAATCACTTTCGAAGCGTTAAACGAAAGCTGAGGCACATAAAATTCACTCGTTGTCAAAGTTATATTTTCGGCCCCAAATTTATTCTCAGCCAACTGCCTTAACTTCAACGCCTTGATATAAATCGGAATCCCTTTGGACTCATCGAAATTCCTCATCACCGCTTTTACTGCAAGAGCTTTTTTTGCCTCGAAGTCGTAGTATATTTCTTCGGCCCGAATCGTCCGCCGCCCTTCGGTCATCAAAACATCGCCGGACAAATAAATCGCTTTTACATCCCCGCCACCCAAAACACCTTCATCGCCTGTTCGTTTCTCTTTGCCTTTAGGGGCCGGGGGGGAACGGAACATAACCGCATTATCAGCCATAAATTCCAACAGGCCGCCTTTTTCATCCTTCTTTTGCCACAGATATATCCTGCCTATTATCGTCCCAGTCTCTGCAGCCCCGTCCCATTCTATCTTGGGAACAACCTCACCAACGCCCGAATAGTGAAGCGGATATCTGAATTTTGGCTCTTTGTCTTCCGGCTCGCTGCCGGCAACCACTGGTTCTTCACTTTCTTCAATAAACTCAATCTCCTGCGGCTGGGCCTCAGGACTCGTCGGCCAAAATCCGACTTTCCGCAATCCCGAAAATGCCTCTGAGTAAAGTGCTAATCCTCGAGGGTCGGCCATCCTTCTTTTGTCCGCAGTTACAAAGACTTCCCCGCTTACACCAGCCTGAACCGCCATCACCCGTCCCGGCTCAATCACCGTCCCAGTCAGACTGGTCATCCGGGCGCCCCTGGCTTTTTCTGCCGATACGCCGCCCTGCAGATAGACCATTGCTTTATAACCGATACGAGACCTGTCGCCAACTTTGAGCTTTTCCGGGACAGTACTTTCAACAGGCACTGCGGAACGTGGAATCAGCCATACTACGGCATTCTCACTTGAAAACTGATTGGCCCCAATCGACATCGAAAATCCTTCACGGAAAATCAGAATATGCTCGCCAGTGCTCAACTGATGGCTTACAACCGCCCGCCCTTCCATGTTCAAATCCTGACCGACAAAGGCTGTTACATCAGGCACCTGTTCGGCACTACTATCTATGCCTGAGAAGGCCTGCCCCGACAGTAAAAGTGCAAAAAATAAAATAAACAGCGTTCTATTTCGCATACCAACTCTCATATCCGATTTGAGAATTTACGCGACAGCTTACTTAAAGGCACACCAAAGCCGCCTTACAACATAGCTCACCGCCAAAACGTTTCCGCAGATTATAGCCGGTTATTTTTACAAAGCCAGTAAAAATCGCTCTTAATAATACGCATAACTTGATTTATCTGAAACTTTCCTGTAAAAAAGCACCCAAAAATATCTAAAAACTTTTCAGAAAGCTAATATGGCTAAAAATGACTACTCACAATTCCAAAAAGGCGTGATATCAGGTTATTACAACAACCTCGATACAATAATGCTCGGCAAACTCGCCGAACTTGTAACCGAACTGTACTTAGCTGATACCAAAGCCAAGAAAGACCGGCTATGGCAAAGGGCCCACAAAGCGATGGTAAAGCTAAAAATCTCACCGACAATCATCAACCATATTATGCAAAAGGAAGATGTGGAAATTTTAGCCAAAAATCTCCAGGATTGGCTGAATACCCCAAAGAAGAAAAAATAAAAAGTAATCTGGCTTGTTTGCCCCCCATTCTTATTCCGTTATTGTCACGGTCTAAAAATAAGTCCGAAGGTACTCAATGCTTTTGCGGGCAATCGTCTCCGGGTCCGGGTCGTATTTAAATACCTCAACGCTGAGCCACTTGTCCCATCCGACATCTTTTATCGCCTCAGCAATGGGACCGTAGTCCACATCCCCCATACCGGGTCCGTAAAGATTGGCATCATTGACATGAAAGTGGCCGATATCGGCGGCCTGGACTGAACGGATAACATCAGGCACAGGTGTTTCTTCCGAGCACATCGCCTTGACGTCGAGATGAATCTTCATGTTCGGATGATTTATTTCGCGAACCATTTGCATGCCTTCGGCAACTGTGTTAATAAAATCGGTCTCCTTAGTTGACAGCGGCTCAAGACAAATGTTAAGACCCAACACACCGGCTTTATCGAGAACGCTGCTGAGCAACTCCACAGCCTTTGCCCACGCGCCTTCTCTGGTTTGTCCGGCCTCAAGGCTTCGCTGCTTCGGCGAGCCGAGCACCAACACCTTGCCGCCAAGGTCGCTGCATAAATCAAGAAGGCAGGACAAGTAATCTCTTGTCCTGCCCCATGTTTTATTATCATTAGTTGTCATATGCAGACCGGAAGGCCCGGCAAAAAGCCAGTGCAGCCCCACAGCCTCAAGACCGTTATCAGCGATAATCTGCCGAACTTCCTTCCGCTGCTCAGCGCCGATATCCTCTGCCGAAGCAGCCAGGGTAAATGGCGCTATCTCGATACCATCATATCCTAACCACTTTGCGGTTGAACAGACCTCGGCCATCGGCCGGCCTTCGAACATCTCATTACAAAGAGCAAACTTCATCAGACTCTTTCCGGTACAACAAACGGCTCACGGTAATTGCGCTTGATGAACATGTTGGCCAGGTCGCTGTTTTCACCGACGTAGCGCTCCGTCCGAGCATCCATCGTCAGCATCGGGCCTATCGTAATCGGTTCTTTCTCCAGGTCCACCTCGTTGGCGGCCAGATGCTCGAGCATCCTGTCGAACGAGTCCATCATCTCGGCATTGTCACCGATGGCGGTCTTGATTTCATCTGGCGTCGCCTTCTTGCCGATGCGATGGGATGTATTGGCCATGTGGCACAGCGAGGCCGAGATGTGTCCCACCTCGATGTCTGCGTTAAGATCGCTGACTTTGTGGCTGCGTACGGCCTTGATAAAGTTCTCATGGTGTCCCTGGCCGCCGATCCCACCGTAGTCTTTGCCGGTAAAGGGTTTGACCTTCTTACCGTCGTTGTCGAATATCCAGCCGCCACCGTCGCCGCAGGGGAAGTAGCCGCCTTCGCACTGCACGCAATCTCCGATGCTGACGCCGGTCCGGCGGTAGTTGTCCATGTGACGGACGCCCTTTTGGGCGGGCAGTCCTTGCACTTCGAAAATAAGGGGAGCCGGCTTGTAGTCGAAGAAGGCGATCTGAGTATTGGCCGTCTCACCAACGTCGTCGGTCTGCCCGACTCCGAACCGACCTCCAATGCTGAAGGCGCGCGTCGGCAGCCCCGGATCGCCTAGTGCCCATCGCGCCAAGTCCATTTCATGAGGTCCCTGGTTGCCGATGTCGCCGCAGCCGGTATTCCACACCCAATGCCATACGTAGTGCAGCTTTGTTCGATTCAGCGGCATCATGTCGGCCGGGCCGCACCACTTATTATAATCTACACTGGCCGGGACAGGATTCGGTCCGTTCGTGCCGTGGACAATACCGTTGGTGCCGGGACCGCGGCCCTTGTAGCAGAACCCGCGAACCCACTTGATCTTACCGATGTTGCCCTCGCGAATCCACTCGAATGCCGCTTTGTGAGCTTCAGACGAGCGCTTCTGCGTGCCGATCTGCACGATACGGTCGTACTTGCGGGCGGCCTCGACCATCTTACGGCCCTCCCAGATTTCATGCGAGGCGGGCTTTTCGATATAGACGTCTTTGCCCGCCTGGCAGGCCCAGACGGTCACGAGCGCATGCCAATGGTTCGGTGTGGCTGAGGTGATCGCGTCGATGTCCTTGCGGTCGAGCAGCTCACGCACGTCGGTGTAGCCGTCCACCTTAACGCCCTTGTCGGCAAAGTACTTGACTCGCTGGTCGACATGGTTTTGGTCGGCGTCACAAACTGCCACATAACGCACGCCGGGAATCGCGCTGAAGATTTGTGTATGGCCGCTTCCCTGTGAGCCGACGCCGACGGTGGCGAGCCGAATCTCGTCATTCGCACCGAGGACGCGGGAATTAGGGCCTATTAACGCCATAGCCGCTCCGGCAGCCATCGTACCTTTCATAAAATCTCTACGACTTAGCTTACTCATAATATTTCTCCTATATTTTTTACAAAGGTTGTTGTCCGGTATATTTTGTTGTTTATTTACCCGCCGCATATTCGCGGTAATGCTTAGCTACATCGGCCTGATTCGTATCACCTTTATGAAAATAGAACCGGTACTTGAATGTCAGACTCTCACCGGCGGGTATCGTAATATCCCCTACGCCTTGCTCTTTTCTCTCAAAGTCATGCTGTCCGAACGGATTGGCCGCGAACAGTCCGTAATCACGAACATGCCACCAGGTAGGATGTTTCGGATTCTGCGGATGGTCGAAGATAGCAACACCTACGATTTGGTTTTCCAGAGGCCCGTAATAATCACACCACGCGGCACGCTTGCCCCAGGTCTGGCCGTCACTGTGACCTTCACTGTTTTGAATATGTCCTTTTCCGACTTTCCCTTTGAGCCGTATCGTCGGCGCTAATCGAATCGCCATCGAGCCTTCTTTTGTATCACCCATAACCACCTTGCCTTCAGAAGCATGGATGGTAATTTCGAAGTCCATGATTTGACCGTCTTTGCGGTTGTAGAATCTGTGTGTCCGGGTATCGGTGCAGATAACCTTACCGTCGCGCGCCACGTACTTATTTTGCGACTGAATAACACCCACATCCTGACCGGATGCAACCTTGAGAAATTTATCGTGAACAACTTTGCCGCTGTTGGAGCCCTCACCCCAAAAATCCTGCCCGTTTATCTCGCCGTGCGTAAACCACAGGCTCTTGTGGTGGACATGGTCTTTCGCCTCGTCCGGATTAATGTCCTTCATCGGCCAGTGGCGATTAATCGGCTCACCCGTAGGACCAATCACAGGATAGAAATAAGGACGGGGCACATCATTAAAACAATACTCCGTAAAAAGTTTACCGTTTATATCAACCCGTAATGTCTTTTCCCCTTCGGTAATCTTAACGCCCGAAGCACTTTTTCCGGCGGTTCCAGCGTTCTGCGCCTTAGCAACCATTTCCTCGAAGACCTGACGCTGCTCTGCTAATGCCTTAACACGGTCGTCGGGTTTCGTGCGGGCCTCGAGAAGAATCCAGCCGTCGTAGTCCATCGCCACAAACAGGTTCATCAGCTCCTGGTAAGGATAGTCGCCAATGTTAAGCTCGCGTACGTGGACGATATCACTAAACCTGTCTTTAACCAGATTGAAGTTATACTCCAACCCCTGGCCCTGGAGGTCTTGAGAATTACAGTTCCAGCAGACGCCAACGTTGGGATTGTCGGCAACATCCATAATCGCCTTCATGACCGGCAATTGTGAGCATCCTCCATGCACTTCCAGCCGAATTTCCTGCCCGTAACGGGCGCCATATAGACCTAACTCATTCAGTGATTTGCCTATCTGCTCTATTGTCTGTTGCTGCGATACACTTTTCGGCAGGTCATTCGGTTTTACCTTCACACCCGAACCGCCTACATCGCTGGACAGCTTGATATACTGCTTAGCCCCATCAATGTCACCGCGAAGTTTCGCCGGGTCGGTATGGTGGAAGGCAAAGTTAGTCCCCAAGCCGACGAGTGTAACGGCACTGTTCTCGAACCGCCTCTTCACGTCCCGGCGTTGTCGGGCGTTAAGGGTCGATTCAACTCCGTGGGCGTGCTGTGTTCGCAGCTCGACGCCGGAGATTCCGGCCTTTTCGCAATTGGCTATCAGCGTAGGCAGGTCCCAGTCCTGACCCCAGAGATAGGTAACCAATCCGAGCTTCATTTTGGCCCCTCTCCGTGCGGAACTCATCGCCAGCACTTTACCCAAAGGTCCGGCAGCAACCGCAGCGGTGCCAAAATACATCGATTGTTTAAGAAAATCGCGACGTGTGTTATTGAATGTGCTCATGTTCTCCTCTTTCTGTTTACTGTGCTACGTAGCAAATTTGCTCTCGGTCACTTTCTCAAGAGCTTTCACCCTAAACTCTTAGCCCGTCCTCGCAGACAACCAAGAATCGTTATTATCACCGTCAAGGACGTTTCTGTCAAGCGATTTCTGCAAAAAAACGGCCTTCCTCTTCATGCTTCCCCAAATTTCCGAGATGTGGTATGCAGCTCGTTATTTTCTATCCGCTTATTTCAATAAGCTTTTCTGCAACTTTCAAGCCGGCCTCTTTCTTTGCAATTGCCTGGCAGCCCCTTTTCATTTCCTGTCGTTTACCATCGTCTTTCATTAACTCTCCCAGCTCTTCCCACAGCCATTCGGCCCTGTCTTTTTCATCCTGCAAATCATCCACGATAACCGCCGCACCAGCCTCAACCAGTTTGCCTGCATTCAGATACTGATGCCTGTCCTTGTGATATGGATAGGGCATACAGATACTTGGTGTCCCCGTCGCTGCGAATTCAGCGATGCTGACCGCACCACTTCTGCCAATAACCAAATCCGCGGCAGCCAACAGGTTCGCCATATCATCGAAATATCCCAGAACCTTATGGCTGATTTTGGCGGTGTCATATTGGCTCTTAACTTTCTTGTAATTATTAACTCCCGCCAGATGAACTATCTGCCAACCTTCTGCAAAAGCATCCAGATTTTTCAAAAGCGAACATACCGCTCTGTTAATATTCTCCGAGCCGCTCGATGCCCCGGTTACAAGCAAAGTTTTTTTATCTTTCTCAAGCCCCAATTGTTCAATCGCCTTGTTCGGTTCCGGATTGTCAAAGCCGCCTCGCAACGGACAACCGACAATGTTGACATTCCCACCCTTGCGCGCGAAGTATTGCGCGTTTTCTTCAAACTGCACAAATATCTCATCAGCCCAGCGGCTTATTATCTTATTTGCACGGCCCGGCACAATATCGACATTCAAAAGCCCGACAGGAACCTTGCATCTATGTGCCGCCAGACAAACCGGCGCCGACACAAAACCGCCGGCCCCGATTACCACCGCATTTTTACTTTTTGCAATTGCTTCTTTTGCAATCTTGTAGCTGATAAAAAACGAACTGCAAAAGCTGATTAGTTTACCGGGCCGGACGGAAAAACCTGTAGCTGTAAGCCTGGTAAATTCGAAATCGGTTTGTGCAAGGATTTTCTCATCGATACTGCGGCTGCTGCAGAAAAAATGTATTTTCGCCCCCGGCCGGATCTTTGCTATTTGCTCTGCCACAGCGACGGCCGGATATATATGTCCCCCTGTCCCGCCGCCGGCAAAGAAAAAACATTTATCGTCCATAATTTGAGCCTCCTTGCAAAATTCCAAACGAAAGTCTCTCCGAAAACCGCGATAAATGCAAGTGTTTTTATTTCTTCTGACTTAACTCCTATATGATTGAAAATCTTTCATAAGCAAAGGAAAAAAGGGCTTATACACAATCGGTATAAGCCCTGAATTGCTTTGAAACTTCTATATAAAACGCACTTTATTAACACTTGCGGCTATGGAGCATACAAACGAATATCATCGAAGTACATCATACCCGCACCACCGGCAACTGGATTGCTTCTGTTACCAAGGCCAAGAGTAATCGAAGTTACATTGGCAAGGTTCACGCCCTGGTCGGCAAAAGCCTTGAGATCAATATTCCACTCAGTCCAGGAAGCTCTCGTTGCCGCATCAGGATTGTCATGATTGACCACAGCGCTGCCGTTGAGGGCAACATACAAATTCTCGGCGGCGTTAGACGAACTGCCTCGGAACCAAATCGTCAGTGTATTGAAACCTTTTACTGTCCAGTCACGATTGGAAGTCAACGTCAAAGTCGCCTCTGATTTGCCGACAGCGTTGTCGTAGGCCATCGGCATCGACTGATTGCCGCTGTGAACGATAGTCTGCTCGGCAAATGGAGGATCAAAATTACCAACGACAGAGCCATTTGTGGCCGGATTATCGAAACCATCAATCCATGCAAGATATATCCTGTCGCTCCCTGGTTTACCTTCATCAACGTCGTTGTAGCTCTCCATATCGTCAATGATAAGGAAGCTGGCTGTCGTAAAGCTCCAGAGTGGGCCTGTCCAAGGGCTGTCGGCATTAGCGCTATTGGCCTCATCAATACGCCAATAGTAAGTGGTATTCCACTCAAGCTGTCCGGGATCATAGCTCTCTGAACCAAGATTGCCGCTGCCTTTTAACTCCAGAGAAGTCGCATCGGTACCGAAATAAACTTCATGTGAAGCTCCAAAGCCCGGTGCCCATGTCAGAACAGGTGTTTGTGTTACATCCACAGCGCCATTCGGCGGATCAAGGGGTTCAACGGCTCCTTCAGTCGTAAAGCTCCAGACGTCGCCTTTAAGGGTTTGGACAATATCAAATTCATCGACACGCCAGTAGTAAGTTTTGGCCATTTTAAGTGTGCCGGGAGTGTATTTTGTAGTTCCCTGAGGAAGAGCGCCGGCCGCATTGTTCACATCGTCAAAATTGTCACCAAAATATACATAGTGCAATTTGGAACCAAAACCCCCTGTCCATTTAAGCTCCACATCCGGAGCTGCAGAAGCGGCACCATCGGATGGATCCGGTAAATAGGCGGTCTTGGGCGGAACCGTAAAGCTCCAGACATCGCCTTGATATTTCGTGACACCATCGGCCTTAACATCATCTATCCGCCAGTAATAAGTTGTGCCTGGAACAAGGCCCTCCGGGAAAGGAAATCCCGGGAAGCCGACAACAAAGTTCGTGTCTGCCTGGTTACCCTGAAATGTGCTCTCGGCACCGGTTTGGACATCATCAAAATTGTCGCCGAAATAGACATCATGAGAGGCCGCAAAACCACCAGGTCCCCAGCTAATACTGGCCCATGTGTCGGGGTGGAAGGCGCCATCAGCGGGAGTGGGATTTCCCGACGTGGTTGCTGTATATTCAGCCAGACGTATAAGGTCATCGATGATGGTCGGTGCACCTGAGCGGTCGAATGTCCGAACAAATCCTCTATAATTATCACCCGGAAGATAATGCTTCACCCATGCCGCCGCACTTCCGGTGCTGATTGTAGCCAAGGCTGTCATATTCGCAGAAATGGTAGGAGATGTCGGCCGACTTGATTCCCATGTTTCGGTCATTCCCCACGTAGCTCCTGCATCTGTGATTTCCACTACATCCAAAGTGTCGTTCGGTCCGCTGGAGGCATTAAATCCCAGTACGCTGGTCGCACCGGCACTGCCCCATGTAACCATAGTGCCGTCCGAGCTGCCCTGGTAATAAAAAGGCCAATCCGAATACCATACCACCTTGCCGCCTGCATCCAGATACCTTCGAATCGTGCAATTGCTTGTCATCGTCTCTGCAACGGTCTCAGGTACGACGTCCCGGCAGAACACCACGACGCTTAATTCTTTGTCGGATATGTGACCATCCATCCACGTCTTGAGCTGGTCAGCATCAAGAATCGTATAGCCGGCTGCCTCTAAAGCGTCTCGTACAGCATCTCCGCCTCCACCCCAGGCCGATGGGTATCGCCCGTCCCAGTAGGCAGCGCGGTCCCACTCCTGACCAAGGGCTTGTACTTCGCATAATCCCAAAACCAACATAAACAGGATTACATAAATCAATTTTTTACACATAATAGTTCTCCTTCTACAAAAGTTAAAGTAACTGCGATTTGGCTTCGTACCAAAATCCCGATATCTTGTGATTGTTTTTAATACATCTTAAAGAACTCATTTCCGAAAATTAATAATTTGCCGCTTACGGTGTTTGCGGCTGCGAAGCATACAAACGAATATCATCGAAGTACATTATACCTGCACCGCCTGCAACCGGATTGCTTCTGTTGCCAAAGCCAAAAGTAATCGTATCGACATTAGCGAGGTTTACACCTTGGTCCGCAAAAGCCTGAAGATCGATATTCCATTGGGTCCAGGTAGATATCAGAGCGGCTTCAGGATTATCATGGGTAACCACCACGCTGTCATTTAGAACAACATACATTGGTTCGGCGATATTGGCTGCATCACCCCTGAACCAGATTGTCAGTGTGTTGACACCGTTCTCAGTCCAGTCGCGCTGGTCAGTCAATGTCAAAGTAGCCTCGGATTTGCCGACAGCGTTGTCGTAGGACATTGGCATCGACTGGCTGCCACTATGAACGATGGTTTGCTCGGTAAATGGAGGATCAAGGGTACCAACAACAGAACCATTGATGGCAGGATTGTCGAATCCATCTATCCAGGCAAGATATATCCTGTTACTCCCGGGTTCATCTTCATTAATGTCATTGTAGAGTTCAAAATCGTCCACGATAAGAAAGTTGGCCGTCGTAAAATTCCAAACACCTCCTATCCAAGGGCTATCAAGATTGAGATTATTGACCTCATCAACTCGCCAGTAGTAAGTCGTATCCCAATCAAGCTGCCCGGGCTCATAGCTTTCAGAACCAAGATTCCTTGTGCCT
Organism: Planctomycetota bacterium; assembly: GCA_014384025.1. Classification (GTDB taxonomy): domain Bacteria; phylum Planctomycetota; class Phycisphaerae; order Sedimentisphaerales; family Anaerobacaceae; genus NIOZ-UU13. Next base: position 12,967 of record JACNGQ010000145.1, read on the forward strand.
TTATATTCAGGCGAACTGGTATCGGCGTTTTTCACAGCATCTTCGTCGGTACCGAAATAGACCTCATGCGAAGCGGCCGCCTCGCCGACACCCCAGCTAAGAATTGCTGTCTGCCTTATATCCACAGCACCGTTAGACGGATCTGGGGCACCCGCCCTGACCGGCGGCGAGAACGCCGCTGATGGGATTATCGCCTTGGGTTCACTGGCGCTCTCCCAAAGAAGGTGTGCTTCAGCCTCTTCATCCTCGTTGAACCACTCCATCCGAATGCTGTACCGTTCTCCGGCAACAAGTTCGATAGGCTCGCCGCGCGTATCAACGACTCTGTTTACCCACGCCCACTTATCGACGATTAACTTCTCGTCAATCCACAGCCTCGACCCATCGTTCGTACGCGTGTAGAACGTATAAACTTCTGAGAAAGCAACCTGTATTTCGCCCCGCCAGCGCACTGAGAAGAAGTCTTCATCGACCAGATTCGGCTCCGGCGAGCCGGTACCGTAGTCAACATCAATCGAGGAATCGGTCCGCTTGAGAACGGGCTTACCGCCTGGATTCATGGTGTTGAAATACTCGCCTATAAGCCCGCTACCCGGGACGGCCGTGGTGAAACTCCAGACCTTGCCCCTGTGAACGTTCAGGCCGTCAGAGCTGTCAACACGCCAGTAATAAGTCTTGCCCTGTTCGAGCTGGCCGGGCTCATAAGTAGTCGCCGTTATAGTAGCAGCGCCTGTAGCGCTGTTGACATCCTGGAAGTTGTCACCGAAATACACATAATACAGGGCCCCTCCCACCCCCGGATCCCAGGTCAGGCTCGTATCAGGTTCCACAAACAGTGCTCCATCGGCAGGCGCTGGATGCCAAGCGGTCTTAGGTCGAACGATGAAACTCCAAATGCTGCCTTTCCAGGGGCTCTCAGGCTCGGCATCATTAATCTCATCAATTCGCCAATAGTATGTCGTACCTGGAACAAGACCATCAGGAAATGCAAATCCCGGAAAACCCAGTGTAAAAATAGTTGTGGCCTGGTTGCCCTGAAATGTGCCTTCAGCTCCGCTATCTACATCGACAAAATTATCCGCGATATAGACCTGATGCGAAGTCGCGAGGTCACCCGGTGTCCAGGTCAGATTGTACCATGTGGAGTCAATGATGGCGCCGTCAGCAGGACTGGGCGCCAACGCCTGTGTTACCGTGCCCCCCGGGTTGTCCATTAACGCCTGGATGTCATCGGCGCTCAGCGCGCGGTCGTAGATACGCACATCATCTATCATCCCGTCGAATGTTCTGCCTGTGTTGTTCAGGTCGTAACCAATCCGAAACTCGCCTCCGCTGGATGTATTCATTTCTCTGGGGGTTCCTGTGGGATCGATTGGATCCAGTTTACCGTCCACGTAGAGTTTGATTTCACTGATGTCCGGCGAACCGTCATCTTCAAGCACCGCCGCAACGTGATGCCATTCGCCATCCACCAGGTCGGTGGTGCCATACGTATTGCCCCTTCCACATTCAAGGCGAAGGGAAGCAGGGCCGTTGTGAGTGCGCATGACCCACTTCGTTCCTTCCCCGCTTGGGCCCCAGGTAATAATGCTCGCCGAAGTCTTGTTGACATTGATCCATGCGGTGCTGGTTCGGGCATGTGTACCCAGTATTCCTTCATAGCCGGGCACAGCGACGTGATTGCCTCCAATAAGCTGCAGAGCTGTCCCTTGCACTCCGGCGACCCAAACCGGATCGTCCACCAGTTCACCGTGGAGATTATTGCCGGATGAGTCGATTGCTACGGTGCCCGATCCTTCGTTAAGCCTCCACCAGCCGACAAGATTAGGGTCGGCAGCGCCGGCTGTGCCCGTCAGAACTAAACCTAACACAAATACAAAACAAACCAATTTCCTGGACATAACAATCCTCCTTAAAAAAGTAAAATAGCAATACTTTGGCTGCTCTTACAATTACAAATTTATCACTTATGGCACCAGTGCATAAAGCCGAATATCGTCGAAGTACATCATACCTGAACCACCGGCAACAGGATTATTCTTATTTCCAAGGCCAAGGGTAATCGTATTAACATTAGCGAGGTTCACCCCTTGGTCTGCAAACGCTTGAAGGTCGATATTCCATTCGGTCCAGGCAGTTCTTTGCGCCGCATCAGGATTATCATGATTGACTACTGCATTGCCGTTAAGGGCAACGTACAAATTCTCAGCAGCGTTACCAGCACTACCTCGGAACCAAATTTTCAATGTGTTGACGCCTTTGACTGTACAGTCACGATTGGAAGTTAATGTCAAAATCGCCTCGGATTTTCCAACGGCGTTGTCGTAGGCCATCGGCATCGACTGATTACCGTTGTGAACAATAGTCTGTTCTGCAAATGGAGGATCAAAATTACCAACGACAGAGCCATTTGTGGCCGGATTATCGAATCCGTCTATCCAGGCAAGATATATCCTGTTACTCCCGGGATCTGTTTCATCAAGGTCATTATAGCTCTCCATATCGTCAATGATAACGAAGTTAGCCGTAGTGAAGCTCCAGAGAGGACCTGTCCATGGACTGTCAGCGTTGGCGTTATTGACTTCATCAATCCGCCAGTAGTAGGTAGTATTCCACTCGAGTTGTCCGGGCCCAAAGCTCTCCGAGTCGAGGTCCCTGGTACCTTTATACTCGGGCGAACTTGTATCAGCATTTTTAACAGCCTCTTTATCAGCGCCGAAATAGACCTGATGCGAAGCGGCATAAACTCCCGGCACCCAAGTAAGATTTGGTGTCTGCTTTACGTCCACTGCTCCGTTAGCCGGTTCCGGGTTTGCAACACCGCCCTCAGTAGTGAAGCTCCAGACATTGCCTTTATGCGTTTCGACAACATCAAACTCATCGACCCGCCAGTAGTAAGTCTTACTTAATTGAAGTGGGCCGGGAGTATATGTTACACTTCCCTGGGGAAACCCCCCGGCTGCATTGTTAACATCGTCAAAATTATCACCGAAATATACGGTGTGAAGTTTCGCACCATAACCTGCCGTCCAGCTAAGCCGTGTATCGAGAGCTACAGACTCGGCACCATCAGCAGGATTTGGAAAGTATGTTGTCTTGGGAGGAATACTAAAGCTCCAGACCTCACCTTGCCATGGGCTGTTCGGCTCGGTGTCATTGACCTCATCGATTCGCCAGTAGTAAGTCGTACCCGGAACCAGACCATCCGGAAAAGGAAATCCAGGGAAGCCAACAACCAAAAACGTTCCGTCCTGATTGCCCTGGAACGTGCTTTCAGCTCCGGCACTGACATCGTCAAAATTGTCACCGAAATAAATATCATGCGAGACAGCAAAGTCTCCCGCCCGCCAGCTAAGATTCGCCCATATATCTGTGAGCAGGTCGCCATCGGCCGGATTGGGTGCGTAAGCAAATGCATATGTTGCACCACCACCCTGCATAATAGCCTGAATCTGTCCTGCCGGAAGGGCCTCATCGAAGAGGCGGACGTCATCGAGAAGTCCCATGAAAGTCCTCCCCTCAGCAGCATGGCTGGCACCTATAATAATCGGGGCATCGACATTCGGGCCTATCCCGGTTGGCTGGGGACCCACATCATCGACTCCGTTACGATAACCTGTAGCATGGGTTCCATCAAATACCAGGGCCAAGTGGACCCATTCGTTATGGGGTACAAGATTTAAAACGGCCTGTGGAGCCGCTTGATACGCAATATGGAGTCTATCAACGCGCGCTGGATCAGCGTGGCCACCCTTGACCTCGATCTGGAACATCGCGGTATCTGCACCCCATCCATTTGACTTAGTACAGAAGTGCTGAATACTCTGAGATCCATCCCAGAGACACCACAAGGTAAGAGTAAACGTACCCGTTCCGCCTGTCGGGTCGAAGACGCCACAGTAGGCTCCCGTGGTCCCGCTGAAGTCCAGTGCCCCACCAAAGCCTTCCGGGCCGAATCCCCATTCGGGTGTTCCCTGCACTGTGCCATGGTGCTCATTGTCGGAACTATCGTTGACAGTAATCCCCGAACCCTCGTCAAGTCTCCACCAGCCCACGAGATCAGCGTTTGATGTGTTCGTCAGAATTAGGCTTAGACAAAAAACAGAGGAAGCCACATAGATCAATTTCTTCGACATAATAATCCTCCTTAACAAAAATATCAGTTATCAATTGAAATGTAGGAATCTCTTCGCTGCAAAGAACTGAGGCCCTCTTTCCACTCTGCGCTTCACATAACGTAATGCACAATAATTCCTCCTCTATTCGGTAAACAACAGGAATTGAACCCGCACGAAGACCAAAAACCACAGATGAGCAACAGCACAGGAACACTTTACCATCTATATTTCTACCAAATTAGCCACCGTCTCGTCAAGAATAATCTACGCGATTATGCATCACAACGCACCTTTTCCATCAATTCACTCACGACCATTTCGATATTCCCGCCCGTTAACTCTGAAAGCACCTACACTACATTCAAAACCGCCACCCTTTACAGTTATACTTAGCCAGAGTAACAATTCTTTTAATTTTGAGCCAAAAAAATGAAAAATATTTTGCCCATTAATAAGCATATACCTTGCCTTCCGGCATTTCAAATTCACTCAAATTACATCTACTTTCTAAAGCTCAGTGATGATTTGACTATCACTATATATGGTATATTGCCTAATTTCTCTGCATGGTCCCATATTGACGACCACACCGTTAAAATGGGCCTTCTAAAAAAGTCCGTTTTTAATACTGTTATGGTTTAGTTTGCTTGGTATTAAGGTAAATTTTGCCCTTCGCAAAAGTTAGCCGGACACCAAACTTTTCTAAAGTTTTCAGGCCGTTGTTGTCGATATCAGTGTTAGTAGGTTATTTGGGCCTCCTAAGGGATTAAGGGGATACACAATATATAGTGGTTATTAGCTTTGAGGGGGAAAAGGATTTTTTTGCCTCGAAGCTTATCATGCAAGGTAGTCTGAATGTCCGATTTCGATTCTAACAGCCGTTTTAAGGGCCAAAATCGCCAAGTGGATACTGTCGATAACCTTGCTCCGGATAAGGACTTTATTATGGAGCAAATTCTTGAAAATCTAAACACTACTCCTATTGGCAAAGTGTTAAAAAAGATAGCTTCGCTGCCGGATGGACGAAAAGCTAAAATTCTTGATGTCCGACAGCAGCTTACAGAAGGCAAATACGAATTCAATGAATATCTGGATGTTGCTCTCGATAAGGTTCTCGAAGACCTTACCGCATAAAGAGGGGGTACTTGCACCAGGCCTGATAAGGCAATCGGAGAGTAATTGAATCTCAAGAGGTGACTTCTTGATAGTGTGCCGATATTTGGCGTTGTTGTCTTAGTGTGACCGATTTCGCGATTTACCGCAAAATGAATTCCCTTTTACTACGAGACTATTTCAGGAATATCATCGTCCGGCTCATCCAGCTCGACAGGTTTATAGCCGGGCTGCTTTGATTTTTCCATCTCTTCTTTGAAAGCGGTAGAAACTCTTTCCTGAATCCTTTTTCTGCATTCAGCGTTTATCGGATGGGCGATATCAGCATGCAGCTTCATTCTACCTTTGAAATCCTTTTTGGCCCTGTTGTCCTGGAGTGCACCTCCGCAGTTATTACAGTACCTGGCTCTAAGATGGTTTTTGCCTCCGCACTTTTCACAATGGTCGCTCATTTTCCTGGATGGCATAGCGACAAAGTAGCCATTCGTACCTTCGATGATCTTAATGTCGCGAACCACAAACTCATTGTCCATCGTTATTGAACAAAAAGCTTTCAGCCTGTCATCTTTGTTGTTCACCAACTTGACTCTGACCTCAGTGATTTTCATTTTCTGTGCCTCACTAAAAAAGTTTACCATCTATTGTTACTGGCGATAATGCTTTTGCAGCCAATCTTTTCTTCAAGTTTGTGTTTGTATTGCCCGGCTATCTCTTCATCCCCGCTCTCAATGAGACAAAATATTGTTGAACCACTACCACTTAGGCAACATGGCCCAATACCTAACAATTCAACTTTCGATTTAAGTTCGGCAAGGTTTTTCACCAAACCAAAACAGCTTTTCTCAAGCATATTTGCGCACATCTTTGCAACTAAATCAATCCTGTTTTTTTTCATATAGCTGTTTATTTGGGTGCTAAGCTTTTCATAAATGGGGCGACTGTGCTCATAATTAACGTAAACCTTTTTAGTAGAAACACTTACGTCCGGAAGCAGCAGAAGAGCCAGAAAGTTAAAATTTTCTTCTATTTTTTTAATTTTTTCGCCTTTTCCCGTACAAAACGCCAGCGGCCCATTCAAAAAGAAAACTACGTCACTGCCGAGCTGTGATGCCGGTTTGGCAAGCTGCTTATTTGGAAGTTGTATATCAAGGTATTTATTCA
>JACNGQ010000058.1 GCA_014384025.1 Planctomycetota bacterium
GATCATGATGATGTTAATAAAAAAGCTGCATGATACTTTATGCGTTACTACTTAGCCGCCGCGGCGGTGATTGTGATTGGTGTATTTGTAGGTTTTGAGATATTCAATGGGACAAGCAGCGTGAGCTGGGCCCAGGTCCGCCAGCAGGTCGCCGCAGTTCGAGCCGTTATGTACAAGGCTAAAGTCAATGCTACAGAGAATGGTCAACCATTCCAGTTGCAGATAGAGGCAACACTGGCCGACGAACACGGTACGCGGATGGATACCTATATGGGCAAACAGTTGTTAGGGCGATCATTTACGCTGGAAGATAAGAAGACCCATATCTATATCATGCCCGCACAAAAGAAGTGCATCGAAGTGGAGCTTACCGAGGAAATTCGCATAGAGAATGGTGATCCAAAGCTTATCGTCGAAGCCTTCCTTAAGGGTGACTATAAAAAGCTTGGACGTCGTGAGATTAACGGTGTCACAGTCGAGGGCATTGAGTCCCATGATGTATCCCCCACAGCGGGTGTCCCTGGTGGCGGAGGACTGATGGAAGCATTAGAAGGGCTCTCTGCTAAAGTCGTCGCCAGCTTGTGGGTTGATGTTGCAAGCGGTTGGCCCGTCGAAATAACTTTTGGCATCTCCGATGAAAATGGTGGCGAGCAGATGACTATCGTCGTCAGTGATTTCCAGTGGGATGCCCAGATCGACCCGACAACATTCGCCTCGGTCATCCCCGAAGGTTATGAGCTTATGTACAAGGTAAATGCAGAAAATCTCGAAGAAGGTAACCAACTTGTTGAGGGTTTAAAGTATTTTGCACAAATCAACGATGGAAAGTATCCCGCTAAACTGTCAATAAGAGATGTAGTCGGTGAGATTGGAAATATCTATAGAGCCAAGTCAGGCGATCCATCCTTCCGGATAGATGACTCCCAGGCCTCAACACTCAAATACGGTGCTCAGTATTTTGGCACACTTCAGACAGAAGGCAAAGAGCCTGTGTACTGCGGTGCAACCGTTACGGCGGCTGATGTTGACAAGGTGCTGCTGCGGTGGAAACTGGATGGCGGCCGGTATCGTGTGATCTTTGGTGATTTGCGAATCGAAGATGTAAGCGCGGGGCGACTGGCAGAGTTGGAAGCAGAGTAGTCCATATTAGCGGTAACCAGAACTTTGACGTAAGGGCCGATCTTGGCTGCCGGATCGGCCCTTCCTTTATGCGCCGAACATGGGGTGACATTTATCACTGTCAATCAGAGACCTATAGACTTTGTGCTTGATTTGTTAAATTTGTCTGTGAAATCTATTGCCCTATGAAAAGGACAATCCAGACCCGAAATTCTGATGCGCCACACGAATATTCTTTTGACAATGGAGTATTATACCCACGTTCTGCATGAATCTGAGGTCAGTGCAATTCAAGCCTTAAACGGCTTGCACAATACTTGCCAAACCGGTACACTGTCAGAAACTTCGATGGATAAAAGAATTAAGATATTGAGTCTAAAAGGCGGTTTTCAGTTTGACAACAAATGGTAAAAAAATAGTGATTGGATACTGGCACAAAATCGTAATTTGATAATTAAAAAAATCATAAGGACGGTTTGTAGAGGCGTTTTTTTGATTTGGGAGACTTTTATGGACGAAAATTCTGATAGTAAGACGGTGATTAGCGGCAGGGAACGTGTAATCAAGACGCTCAATTACGAACCAGTTGACCGTGTTGCTGTGGGTTTTGGCGGGACTCTCGGGACAGGGGCCCATGTCAGTGTTATAGCGAACCTTCGCCGTGCGCTCGGTCTGGATAAGCCGGGTACGCCGGTAAAAGTTGTCGAGCCTTATCAAATGCTTGGTGAGGTAGCGGCCGATTTGCGGGAAATGCTCTGGATTGACACTGTGAACCTTCCCGGGCCGAGGAATCATTTCGGTTTTGCGAATGAAAACTGGAAACCGTGGAGAACTTTTGACGGTACGGACGTGCTGGTTCCGGAGAAGTTCAATACCGAGCCGGAACCTAACGGTGATATTCACCAGTATCCGCAGGGTGATAAATCCGTGCCTGCATCGGGGCGGATGCCTAAGGGCGGGTTTTATTTCGATGACATTATTCGCCAGGGGCCGATTGACGATGCCAAACTCAATCCTGCTGATAATATTGAGGACTTTGCACTACTTAGCGAAGAGGATTTGAAGACTTATGAGCAGCGGGCACGCGAGCTTTATGAAAATACCGACCTTGCGATTACAACAGGACTTCCGGGGACGGCTTTCGGTGATATAGCGCTGGTTCCGGCGGCTTTTCTGAAACATCCCAAGGGGATTCGTGATATCGAAGAGTGGTATATCAGCACGATTTCGCGAAGAGAATATGTTAAAGAGGTTTTTGCCGGGCAGACGGAAATCGCCATCAAGAATATCGAGTGTATTTACCAGGCTGTGGGAAACAGGATACATGCCGTATGGCTGGACGGGACGGACTTAGCTGCGCAGAATACGTTATTCTGCGGCCCGGATACTTATAAAGAGCTTTATCTGCCGTTCAGCAGGAAGCTTAATGACTGGATTCACACCCACACTAAATGGAAGACAATGAAACACTGCTGCGGAGGCTGTGAGCCGCTGATTGAGGGCTTCATAGAGGCGGGCTTCGATATTCTCAATCCTATCCAGACCTCGGCCCAGGGTATGGAACCACAGCATTTGGTTGATAAATACGGCGGCAGGATAGTTTTCTGGGGCGGCGGCGTTGATACTCAACAAGTGCTGCCGTTCGGCGAGCCCGAGCAGGTGCGCAAGCAGGTTGGCGAACGGGTCAAGATATTCAATGCCAAAAATGGTTTTGTATTCAGCACTATCCATAATATTCAGTGCAATACGCCGGTAGAAAACGTACTGGCGATGTTCGGGGCGCTGGGCAGAAAAGTAACAAAATAAAAGCAGCATAATACCGGAGAAAGGAATCTAAAATGTTTAGAAACTGTTTCGGGCGATGGTGGTCAATTCTTTTTGTGATATCGTTATTTGTATTGGGCGGCTGTCTCGGCGAAAGCAAAACCAATACTAAAAGCACAGGCCCGAGGCACATCATCAATTTGGATGGTACATGGGAGATGGCGCAAGGCTCGATGGATTCTGTGACGGAGGGCTTTCTGCATAAGGTGCCGGTACCGGGGCTTGTCGATATGGCAAAGCCGGCCTTCGAGGATGTCGGGAAAAAAAGTGAAAGGCGTCAGGCGTTCTGGTATCGGCGTACATTCACTGTCAAAGGGAAGATTCCGGATGTTGCAATTTTAAAGATTAACAAAGCAAAGTATGGAACAAAGGTATTTCTTAACGGCGAGTTGGCAGGCGAGCATCTGCCGTGTTTTACGCCGGCCCTGCTGGATGTGAAGAAATTTCTTAAGGATTCGGGCGGAGAAAATGAATTAATCGTGCGGGTGGGCGCCGACCGTGAGAGTTTGCCCACAGATATGCCGGGAGGCTGGGACTTTGAGAAGTATCTGTATATCCCCGGCATATATGATTCTGTTGAGCTGATTCTGACAGGCAAGCCCTATATCGTAAACGTGCAAACCGTTCCGGATATTTCTGAAAACGAGGTTAGGGTTGTGACGGAAGTGCAGGGGCCCGCCGGATCGGGATATGGTTCAGTATCATACGAAGTAACGGAAGTAAGTACGGGCAGGCTCGTCGGCTCAGTAGAAAGCAGCGGCATTGCTTTTTCAGTTGGGACAACAAAGCTTAAGGCCAGTATCCCGATAGAAAACTGCAAGCTATGGACTCCTGAGAATCCTTTTTTATATGAGCTGAAGCTAAGTACAGGCGAGGATTGTGTTCGTGTTCGGTTCGGGATGCGGACGTTTGGGTTTGATAAGGAAAGCGGCCGGGCCGTTCTGAACGGCAAGCCTTATATTATGCGCGGGACGAATGTGTGTGTGTATCGGTTTTTTGAGGATGCAGAGCGGGGTGACAAGCCCTGGCGTAGAGAATGGGTGCGCCGGCTTCATCGCAAGTTCAAGAGTATGAACTGGAACTCGATTCGTTACTGTATCGGTTTTCCGCCTGAGCTATGGTATGAAATCGCCGACGAGGAAGGCTTTTTGATTCAGGATGAATTTCCCATCTGGCTGCTCAGTAAGGCGCCGGAAAATCCGAAAAGCGAGAAGATAATTCCGGAATATACAGAGTGGATGCGCGAGCGGTGGAACCATGCGTGTGTTGTAATCTGGGACGCGCAGAATGAGAGCGTAACTCCGGAGACCGGCAAAGCTTTGAGCGCAGTACGTCATCTGGATTTGTCCAATAGGCCTTGGGACAACGGCTGGGCGGCACCTGAGAGCGGCACCGATTATCTCGAATCTCATCCGTATCTTTTCAGCAGTGTTCAGTGGGGCAGAGAGGCTTTTCATTTGTCAGATTTGGCCAATACGTCCGGCAGGCCTTCCGTCAGGAAGGAACAGAAAGATTTTAAGCTTCCGATTATAATCAATGAGTATGCGTGGTTGTGGCTTAATCGTGATGGTACGACAACATGCTTGACAGATAAGGTGTATGAAAGTTTGCTCGGGCCAAATTCGACCATAGAACAGAGGCGATTTCTTTATGCACGCTATCTGGCGGCGCTTACCGAATTCTGGCGGTGCCACCGTGAATGTGCCGGTGTGCTGCACTTTTGCGGATTGGGGTATTCCCGGGCCGGTGACAAGCCCAGGCCCGAGGGCGGTGCGACGAGCGACCACTTTATCGACCTGGAAAAACTTACTTTCGAGCCGAACTTCGAGCGGTATGTTCGTGACGCCTTTTCTCCGGTTGGGTTGATGATTGATTTCTGGGATGAGGAGATTTCCGGCGGGACCGAGCGCAGGTTAAAGGTCTTTGTTGTAAATGACCTGCATAAGGAATGGAAGGGGACTGTCAGCCTGCGGATTGTGCGTGGTAACAGTACCGTTGCCGAGCAAACAAAGGAATGCACTGTTAGTCCTCTTGGAAGAGAGATATTGACAATCGAACAAAAATTTCCTCAGCAAATTGGAGAGTATCAGATTATCGGGGAATTGATTAAGGTTGATGGCGCTGTCGTTCGCAGCCTGCGGGACTTTAAGATAGTATCGGCGGGCAATTAGTGTTGAATTTATCAACATAACTTTGGAGGACTGAAAAATGAGCACGAACAAAAGTACACGTCGTGATTTCCTTAAAGCGATGGGATTATGCGCATCAGGTGTTGCCGTTTCCGGGTGCGGCGCCCCGGCCAGACGCACGGTGTATAGAGCGCCTGCCGAAAAACCGAATATCCTCTGGATTACGTGCGAAGACGTCAGCAGTCCTTACTTAGGCTGTTATGGTGACATTTTCGCAAGGACGCCGAATATAGACAGGCTGGCTGAGGAAAGCGTGCTATATACACAAGCATTTGCGAGTGCCCCGGTATGTTCGCCGTCGCGGTCATGCCTGATAACGGGTGTTTATGCAACTTCTATGGGTACGCAGCATCTGCGTTCGGATGTAAAATTGCCGAGAGAGATAAAGTGTTTCCCGGAATATCTTCGGGCAGCCGGCTATTACTGTACAAACAATTATAAAAAGGATTATAATTTCAAGGATGTAAATGTATGGGACGAATCGAGCGAGACGGCTCATTGGCGCAGGCGTAAACCCGGTCAGCCGTTTTTCAGCGTGTTCAACTTTACTTCGACGCACCAGGGACAGATTAACGGTCCGGATGAGGAGTTCTTTGATAAGTACACATCGAAGCTAAAGCCCCAAGAACGCCATGGCGACAAAAAAATTCCTCTACCGCCATACTATCCTGATACTCCGTTTGTGCGGAAAATATGGACGCGTTATTACAACCTGATTACTTTTATGGACAAGCAGGCCGGCGATTTGCTCGGTCAGCTTAAAGCCGACGGTTTGGCTGATAATACGATAGTTTTCTTTTTCTCAGACCACGGCCTTGGACTTCCCCGGTTTAAGAGAACACTTTACGATTCCGGTCTTCATGTGCCGCTGATTATTCATTTCGGGCGGCGGTATCAACACCTCTGTCCTATCAGGGCGGGCAGGAGAACCGACAGATTAGTCAGCTTTGTCGATTTCGCTCCGACTGTGCTGAGTCTGGTCGGATTAACCATCCCCAATTATATGCAGGGTAATGCGTTCCTTGGCGCGATGGCCGGGCCGCCGCGGGAATATATCTTCGGGGCATCCAGCCGGGTGGATGAGGCCTATGAGATGTCACGCTGTGTGCGTGATGAGCGATACAAGTATATTCGCAATTATATGCCGCATTTGCCTTATATACAGCCGAGCGAATATCCGGACAGGGCCGAGATTATGCAGGAGCTGCGCAGGGCGGTCGCCGAAGAAAATCTCACAGATGTGCAAAAACTGCACTGGACGCCGACCAAACCGCTTGAGGAGCTTTATGACACATTAGCCGACATGCATGAAATAAACAACCTGGCTGAAATGCCCAAAGCCCGTAAGATTCTTGAAAGGATGCGCAGAGTGCACCGCAGCTGGTTAGTCGAGACGCATGATACGGGATTGCTGCCGGAGGCTGAGATGCATATTCGTTCGGAAGGTTCGACGCCGTATGAAATGGCGCAGCAAATCAGTAAGTATCCTCAATGGCGCATTCTGGATGCGGCTGATTTGGTTGGCAGAGGGCCGAGTAATATTCCCAAAATGATAAGGTTGTCGAGCAGCTCGGACAGTGCGGTTCGCTACTGGTCAGTTGTAGCTTTGAGTGTTCTCGGTTCCGGGGCGCCGCAAACGGTAAGGTCACTGAACGAACGGCTGGGAGATTCGAGCCCGAACGTGCGGTTTGCTGCGGCCGGTGCATTGTGCAAGCTGGGTCTGTGCGAAAATGCTTTGAGTGTGTTAGCTGAAGGTCTGGAGGAGCCGCGGGAGGAAAGTGTCCTGTACGCCGCTCGCGAGATACAGGGTCTTGGCAGCAAGGCCCGTCCGATTGTTCAGCAGATGAAAGATATTCGTCAACAATACACAAATGCGGACGGGACACCTATAAATAACAATCATGCGATGTTTATCGACTGGGCCCTTAAGAACGCCATGGAAAATTGCGGAGAATAATCAGATCAGCACATTTTGAAAAAAGAATATTATGAATGATACGTTTATCAATGAAGAAAAAGGCAGCGTTGTGTATGTGCTGCTGGTATGTATGGTCGCGGCGTTGGGGGGACTATTGTTCGGCTATGATACGGGGGTAATTAACGGTGCGATAGGGCCCTTAAAAACACACTTTAGTCTTGATGCGAACTGGGCAGGCTGGGCGACGGGCTGTGCCCTGGTCGGCTGTGCCATCGGGGCTGCCGCCGCCGGGGTTCTGAGTGACTGGCTTGGCCGGAAAAAGGTGCTTATTCTTTCTGCGATTTTGTTTTTCATCTCGGCGGTTGGAACGGCCCTGCAGATAAGTATTACTGCTTTCATTATTTACCGGATAATCGGCGGGCTGGGTGTAGGGGCGGCGTCGATGTCCTCACCTATGTATATTGCGGAGATAAGCCCTGCGAGGATTCGCGGGCGGATGGTATCGGTCAATCAGTTTGCTATTGTAAGCGGTTTTCTGGTTGTCTATTTTGTGAATTATTTTATCGCTCTCCAGGGCGACGAGATGTGGAATGTACAGACGGGCTGGCGGTGGATGTTTGCTTCGGAGTCGCTTCCGGCGTTATTGCTGCTGGTTCTGCTGTTTTTTGTGCCGGAGAGCCCCCGCTGGCTGACCAAGCAAAACCGCAGTGACGAGGCTCTGGAAATTCTTACCCGCGTTGATGGTGCTCAATATGCTCAAACCGAGCTGCTTGAAATCAAGGATGCTATTTCCCACGAAAGCGGGTCGATAAAGCAACTGTTTCAGCCGGGGATGAAGATTGTATTGGTCATTGGCATCGTGTTAGCGGTCCTGCAGCAGGTTACGGGTATTAATGTTTTCCTTTACTTCGGGACTGAAATTTTCAAGAAGATGGGTTCCGAAACCAATGCCGCTCTTCTTCAAACCGTAGTGGTTGGCGTTGTGAATCTGAGCTTTACTATTATAGCGATTTGGACGGTGGACAAAGTTGGCCGAAAGCCTTTGATGATTATAGGCTCGGCGGGGATGGGGCTTTCGCTGTTAGGGATGGGCTTGATGGCATACTTCCAAAAAACAGATTTGTGGGTCCTGCTGTTCATACTCGGTTATATAGCCTGCTTTGCTCTTTCGGTCGGGCCTGTAACGTGGGTAATACTGTCGGAGATATTCCCGACCCGTATTCGCGGGCGGGCGATGGCCATTGCCACGGTGTGTCTGTGGGTGGCGAATTACTTTGTTTCTCAGACGTTTCCTATGATGGATGAAAATACCTGGCTGCTCGATAAGTTTCATCATGCTTTTCCGTTCTGGGTGTATGGGATTTTCTGCGTTGTTCTGGTTGCTTTTGTCTGGCGGTTCCTGCCGGAGACCAAGGGCAAGACATTGGAAGAGATAGAAAAACACTGGATGAATTGAGAGTACCGAACAAAATAACTAGGATTTAAGATGGATTTTCCGGAACGGATGACTGTTCAGAGCCACACGATACCAATTGTGCCGCGTTATGCCGAGACCGACAAGGGCGGAGTGATTCACCACAGTGTCTATCCTGTCTGGTTTGAAATGGGGCGAACAGAGCTGCTTAGGGCCAACGGGATTGCCTATAAAGACCTCGAACAGGCAGGGGTATTATTCGTGGTAGCTCAGTTATGTATAAAATACCGCCGGCCTGCGATGTATGACCAGGAACTGCAACTGGAAACAAGTTGCTCAGCGGTTACCGCCGGTAAAGTTGAGCACAACTACAGGCTCACCCGCAGCAGTGATGGTGAGCTGCTTGCGGAGGGCACGACCGTGCTGGCTCATGTCAACGCCGAGGGCAAGGTCCGCCGAATACCCGAATTCATGTTTCCGGCCAAGGCTGATTAGATTTCGGGTGATGGGATAAAAAGGAGAAAATTTAGTCGAGTGAGTTAAAAAAGCAGTTCATTCAGCGGTTTTCAATTGACAATTCACGCCTGACAATTGACAATCCTTTTATGGCTTCAGACAAAAAAGAAAACTGTGGTCTTTTTGGCATTTTTGGTGACCCGGAAGCGGTCCATAAGACGTATTTCGGCCTGCACAGTCTTCAGCATCGCGGACAGGAATCGGCTGGAATTGCCACCAGTAACGGTGAAGTGATTCAATGCTATGCGAATATGGGTATGGTCAGGAGGGTATTTCGTTCAGGCAGAGGCATTTTAGAAAAGCTTTCTAATCCGATGGCAATCGGCCATGTTCGATATTCAACGACAGGCTCAAGCACGGCCGTTAATTGTCAACCGCTTTTGTGCGAGTACTCCCGCGGGCAGGTGGCGGTGGCACATAACGGCAATCTTATAAATGCACAACTGCTGCGGGACGAATATGAGGCTCACGGCAGTATCTTTAAGTCAACAAACGATACAGAAGTAATTATTCATTTACTCGCCAAACCGAGCCATTCCGGTAATCCCGACTATTTGGGACACGTATTGAACCATCTTCAGGGTGCATACAGCCTGCTGTTCTTATTTGCCGACCGTATTGAAGCGGCGAGGGACCCTTATGGAATCAGACCTTTAAGTATAGGCCAAACGGACAAAGGCGCTTACGTGGTTGCCAGTGAGACATGCGCCTTTGATGTTGTCAACGCAAAGTTCGTTCGTGAAGTCGAGCCGGGTGAAATCGTTCGGCTGGATAAAGACGGATTGCACAGCAGTTTCTTTGTGAACCCTGGTACCGTAACACCGGCCCACTGTATCTTCGAGCACATCTACTTCGCCAAACAAAACAGCACCTTTTTCGGTGAAAACGTTCACGAGTTCAGAAAGAATCTCGGCAGGCAACTGGCAAAAGAACATCCAATTGATGCCGACGTGGTTATACCTGTGCCGGACTCGGGGACATCAGCGGGGATAGGATACGCCGAAGAAAGTAAAATACCTTTCGATATGGGATTAGTCAGAAGCCATTATGCAGGCAGAACTTTTATATCGCCGGAACAGAAATTAAGAGAGCTGGAAGTGAAACTCAAGCTGGCCGTGATTAATGAAGTTGTGGACGGAAAGCGGGTTGTGGTAGTGGACGACTCGATTGTCCGCGGCACGACCACCAGAGGCAAGATCAGGGCGATGCGTCAGGCCGGAGCTAAAGAGATTCACATGCGGGTGAGCTGTCCACCGATCAGATTCCCCTGTTTTTACGGTATTGATTTTCCGACCAAAGAGGAGCTGCTGGCAAACAATCGCGATTTAGGACAAATCGCGGAATTCCTTGAAGTTGACAGCGTCGGCTATATGTCGCTCGAAGGATTGCTTGGGTGTGCGAAATTGCCGGACGACCACTACTGTACGGCCTGCTGGAGCGGCAAATACAGGATACCTATAGATATCGCAGTGAATAAATTCGCAATGGAGTGCTATCAATTGAATATGTTCGAGGAACTCGATACTTGATTCTCGGTCATCTTCAAAAGTGAGATAATATGATCATCTTGGCAGGATGATAAACAATTTTATAAAATCGGTAGAGAACAAGCATCAAATTTTGAATCAAGTATCAAGCATCGAAAATCGAGAAAATGAGCAAATATATCACCTATGAACAGTCCGGTGTGAGTATCGATGCCGGGGAGGAGATGGTTAATCAGATTTCATCGGCGGTAGCCAGCACATTCGGACCGCGTGTTATCCAGTCCCACAATGCCTTTGCGGGGATGTTTCGGCTCGATTATGACGAGCGACTGTTCAAAAGAAATTACAAGAACCCGGTTCTTGTTGCCTGCACCGACGGGGTGGGCAGTAAGGTCCAGTTGGCCGAGAAAATGAAGAGGTTCGATACAGTGGGTATCGACCTTGTTGCGATGAACGTTAATGATATGCTCGTTCAGGGCGCCGAGCCGTTGTTCTTTCTCGATTATCTGGGGGTTCACAAGCTGGAGCCTGAAATAGTAACCGAGCTTGTAAAAGGCGTTGCGAAAGGCTGCCGGGAAGCCAACTGCGCGCTGATTGGCGGAGAGACCGCGGAAATGCCGGACACCTATTCGGCCGGTGATTTCGATATGGCCGGCTTTGCCGTGGGCGTTGTCGAGCGAAAGAAAATCATTACTGGTGAAACAATACAAAAGGGTGATGTGATTCTGGGCCTTGCATCGAGCGGACTGCACAGTAACGGTTATACGCTGGCCCGCAATATTTGCTTTAAGCAGGCGAAGCTCAAAGTGACCGATTGTCCTGATGGGCTCGACGGCGCCGCACTTGGTGATGTGCTTCTGGAGCCGACACGAATTTATGTTCGTCCGATTATAAAATTGCTTTCGCGATACAAGGTCAAACGAATAGTTCACGGGATGGCCCATATAACCGGCGGCGGTCTGGTAGGAAATATACCTCGAGTGCTTCCGAAGGACTGCGATGCTGCTATAAAAAAAACGAGCTGGCAGGTACCGAAGGTATTTACCTTTATGCAGAAGGCCGGCCCGGTCGAAGAGGGGGAAATGTTCCGGGTCTTTAATATGGGGATAGGGTTTGTGCTGATAGTGGCGGAAGATTTCGCCGAATCGATAACAAGGAAACTGACAAGATACGGAGAGCGTGTATTTCAGATAGGCCGGATTACTTCCGGCACCGGCAAAGTAGTCCTCAAATAGCTATTCGCATTAAAGATGCGAATATGATACAATGTCTGAATCGAGGGTATTAACAGTTTTGTTGAGCATTCTAAATTATAAGCCGCGTACATCTTTACAAAGGAGGTAAAAAATGAGTGGTATTTTTGGAGTAGTCTCGGAGAAGAATTGTGCAGAAACACTTTTCTACGGTACTGATTATCATTCACATCTTGGGACCGAGTACGGAGGCATAGCGGTGCTTGGAGATGATTTCACCCGCCAGATACACAGCCTGAGCCAGAGCCAGTTTAAGTCAAAATTCTTCGATGATTATGAAAAGATAAATGGCAACAAAGGCATTGGCGTTATCAGCGACTATGAGGAACAGCCTATCTATTTGAACTCAAAATTCGGGCCGTTTTGCATTGTAACCAGCGGATACGTGGAAAACACCGACAAGCTTGCGGCCAAACTGTTGAAGGAAGGAATATCTTTCAGTGAGGTAGGCAAAAGATCGGTTAATACTACAGAGCTGATAGCAAAATTAATCAACCAGGGAAAGGATTTGGTAGATGGCATAGAGAAGATGTTTGAGGTTATCGAGGGCTCATGCTCGCTCTTGTTGCTGCATAAAGACGGGATATATGCGGCAAGAGACAGGCTTGGATATACGCCGCTTATTATTGGCAGGCGGCCGGATGCATGGGCAGTAACCGCCGAGACCAGTGCCTTCCCAAACAACGGATTCGATGTTACAAAACACATTGAACCGGGGGAGGTAATCCTGATAAACGAAGAGGGCATAGCACAGAAGAGCCCGGGCAGAGGAAAGATAAGCCAAATCTGTACGTTTCTATGGATATATACCGGTTTTCCAGCTTCAAACTATGAAGGAATAAACACCGAGATAGTCAGGGAAAAATGCGGACGCTGCCTTGCAAAACGTGACAAGGACATTGAAGTTGATGTGGTTTCGGGGGTTCCGGATTCCGGATTTGCTCACGGGCTGGGATATGCGATGGAATCAGGCAAACCCTTCAGGCGCCCGCTTGTTAAATACACGCCGGGATACGGCAGAAGTTATACGCCGCCTTCGCAGCAGACACGCGACCTTATCGCGAAGATGAAACTTATCGCTATTAAAGAGGTAATAAAAGATAACAGCATAGTCGTATGTGAAGATTCCATCGTCAGGGGAACGCAGCTTAAGAACTTCGCAATAAAAAAGCTCTGGGATTGCGGCGCCAGACAGATACACGTAAGGCCCGCCTGTCCGCCGCTGATGTATCCCTGCAGGTTCAATCTTTCCACTCGCTCAATCCATGAGCTTGCCGCCCGCAAAGCCATTAAGTCTCTGGAAGGTCACGACGTGGATGATGTATCGGAATATCTGGACACAAATTCCGAAAAATACAAAAGAATGATCGAATGGATTGCCATAGATTTAGGTGTCACTACGCTTAGATATCAGAGAGTCGATGATATGGTTGAAGCTGTCGGGCGGCCAAAAGAGGAGCTATGTCTTTATTGCTGGACCGGCGAGTGCCCGAAATCGGCACGTCCTAAAGCGGGCAGGACGATAAATATTGTGGAAGTAAAGCCGGATTCCGCCAGGAAGACAGAAACAAAGGTCGAACTCTAATCCTGCTTGTCTCAGGGTCTTAATCGCCTGAGTTTGACTTTTATAGTTTTTTTTATGCACGTGGCGTTTTAATTTTACGCGTTTCTACGTCTGCGAAATAATGAGTATAAAAAGGAGCAGTTTAATCAGATTATTTACGGCAGGGATAATTTATGCCGTCTTCGCCGTGCATTTATATTGGCCTTATTTAAGTAAATTCGACAGGTGGCGATACCTTTTAGTTGTGAATGTTTGTTTGGCATCGTTGGGCAGTTATGTTCTTAGCCGGCGTTGGGTGGCCGGATTTGCTGAGTCGTTTTTTGCAGGGGCTATTTACGGCTTCGGACCATTCATACTCGGATTAGCCAAATTTCACCCTACGACCGGTCTTTTGGCGGCGGCTATACCCTGGCTGTTCTTTCCGGCTGCTTTTGGTTTTAAAGAGAAGCGGCGATGGTTAAGGATTCCGCTTGTAGTTCTTCCGTTTCTGGCGATAGTCCTTTTTTTTCAGGCGTCAACTTATTACCGGTTATTCGCAGTTTCAACACAGGCCAGGCTGAATCCGGCTGATTTGACGGGCTTGTTTGCTCCGCTTATCATGGCCAAACAAAACCTGACTCTCGTTGGCTTTTATCATATTCCGATATCGCCGCTGGTTATTGGTTTTTGTATGATGCTGGCGGCCCGGCGGTACAGTGTGATTTTAATTATTGCAGCCGGGACAGCTTTAGCTTTTTGCGGTTCATTCTATGAGGTGAGCCCTGTAATCTGGCTTGCGGCCCCTGTCTTATGCTGTTCAGTGCTTATCGGCGAAGGTATGCAGGGGCTTTCCTCAGCCGGCTTTACAGACCGCTGGTGGATAGTGGTGACCGTGGTGATAATGGCGGCACTATCCATAGTGACATTACTGCTGGCATCGAAATACTTTCAGACATTTTTAGGTCTGGGGGCGGGATATGCAAAACTCTTTACCGAAGCCGGTAAAATGTACGCGCTCGGTGCGATTGTAGCGGCGATTATTTTCTTTATGATACGCGCGAAATTACGAATGCGGCTGTTGCGGCAGCTTGTGCTTTGTGCGGCAATGGGCGTGGATATATTTATCGGCGCAAGGTATATCGTTGATAGGATTATGTAATAGAAGCCTGTTTTCAAATGTGAATATGTAAGTATCGAGATGCAGTGACACTAATGAAAAGGAGGGCGGTAAAAATGAAAACAGAAAATATATTTAATAAGGTTTCTGTGTCTGCAATAGTGATATTCTGTGTTGCAGTGCAGTTTTGTATTTGCGGATTTGCTCAGGCGATGGATTATGCCATCGGTGCGGATTTATCCTTTCTCAAACAGGCCGAGGACGGTGGGACTGTGTTCAAGGACAATGGCGAAGAAAAGGCGGGTCTTGCGATATTCAAAGAGCACGGCTACAACTGGATTCGGCTGCGGCTTTTCCATACGCCAACGCGCCTGCCGAACAATCTTGAATATACTATTGCCCTGGCTCAGGAAGCCAGGAAACTTGGCTTTAAATTCTTACTGAATTACCACTATTCAGATACCTGGGCCGATCCCGGTAAACAATATATTCCCAAGGCCTGGGCGGATAAGTCTCATGACGAGCTTGTGCAGGCGGTGTTCGAATATACCCGCGATACGATCATCGCCTTTAAGGAGGCCGGTGTCCTGCCGGACATGGTCCAGCCTGGCAACGAGATATCCAACGGCATGCTTTGGCCGGATGGCAAGCTGACCGATAATTGGGACAACTTCGCCGAGCTGATGAAGGCGGGGATTAACGGCGTCGATGCCGCCCGAGGCAATGGTAAACGTCCGTTGATTATGGTGCATATCGATAAAGGCGGCAGTAAGAGCCGGACAAAATACTTCTTCGATAAGTGGCATTCTTATGGCATTGACTATGATGTCATCGGGCAGTCCTACTATCCGTGGTGGCATGGTACTTTGCTTGAGCTTAGAGAAAATATGATATTCATGGCCAATGAGTACAAGAAGGACATCATCCTTGTGGAGGTTGCTTATAACTGGAGGCAGGCTGAATACAAAAATAAGAAAGCCCCTTTCCCGGAGAGCCCTGAAGGTCAGAGGCAGTTCTTAGAAGAAGTTAATCGTGTCGTTCTTAACACACCGGACAACAGAGGTAAGGGTATCTTCTGGTGGGAGCCTGCGGTTATGGGAGGCCTTCGGAGAAGGGGCATGTTCGGTGATGACGGCAATGCCTTGCCGGTCATAACGGTATTTGATAAGTTTACGAGACGCTGATTTTACGAGAAAGTTTCCCGCTCGATTTGGCTCAGATAGAACCGGCCGTCGTTGCGCATAAAATGAAGTATGGCGTCGAACTGCTGGTCTATGAAGTGAGAGTCGTTGCCGACTATTGATATACCGATGACGGCGAGAGCCTTGTTGTCCTGGTGGTCAACTTCTGAAATTGAGATGTTGAAACGGCTTTTGAGCCTGCCGATTAAGCTCTTGATTATGCTTCGCTTTCCCTTGAGGGAGGTTATCCCCTGCATGGAAAGATGAGCTGTCAGTACACCGACAATCATACTTTAATCTCGAAGCTGGAACAAATCAGCAACTCCGCCGACAGCGGTTTTGTCTCACGCGTTCTTCATCTGTTGCTGAATTTTTTCCAGCAGTTTTTTTGTAGCAATGATACCTTCGTCTTCACTGAGTCTGTTGCCTTCGTACTCGATATCGACGTAGCTATTGTAGCCGGAATCAACGACAATCTTCATCATGCGGTAGAAATCAATCGTGGTCTCATCGCCCTGTTCATTGAAGTCATAGCTCTTGGCACTGACCCCTTTTGCGTAGGGCATCAGCATTTCGACGGATACATATTTATCTGCTACCGGTGGAAAATTGCCGAAGTCGGGCAGTGTCCCGCAATTAGGCAGGCCGACCTTCTTGATGACTCTGGTGAGCCACTGGCTGTTGGATGACAGGCCGCCGTGGTTTTCGACAATAACGTTGAGCTTGTATTCGATGGCCTTTGTGCTGAGACGCTGCAGTCCGTCTGCGGCAAGCTCGATCTGTTCTTCGTATGTTCCGCTGGAGGCGGCGTTGACGCGTATCGAGTGACAGCCGAGATACTTGGCCGCTTCGAGCCACTTGTAGTGGTTCTCGACCGCCCGGGTTCGCCGCTGCGAATCGGGGTCGCCGAGGTTGCCTTCGCCGTCGCACATAATCAATACTGACTCGACGCCGTTGTCTTTTGCGCGTTTTTTCATATCGGCAAGATATGCGGTGTCTTCGGCCTTGTCCATAAAGAACTGATTAACATACTCGACTGCCTCGACACCGAATTTCCGGGCATTCGCGGCGAAGTCGAGATTGTCCATTTTAGGCTGCTGCTGGCCGCGAAGCCTTCTGTGCCACGACCACTGGGCGAGCGAAATCTTAAACGGAACCTTTGAGCCGCCAAACATATTCAGACTTTCGCAACCCGCCAGACAGAGACTGCCGGCCGCACCGGCACTTATTCCAAGAAATGTCCTTCGTTTCATAATGTCCTCTCATTAAAAAAGGTCAATTTTCATAACTCGCGAAGAATATCAGAATCAATCATCGCCGTCAACTTCAAATGTTCGGACTTTTATGACTACTCTGCTCTATAATTCAGCTATATGCTTTTTCAGATATCCTGTACAATGGCTGGCAGAATTTGCCTAATCCTGATCGGTCCAGAAGATATTTTCGGACCTAATGTGATCAAGGGATAACATTAAAAACAGGCAGTTTTAGTGATTTTCTGGCCTAAAAATCCTTAATAATCAATACCTAAAAGGGGCTTTTTTATAAATAAATAGCATTTCTACAGTTTTTCTTAAAAAAAAGATTGTCTTTTCATTGAACATTATGTACAATTTGTACGAAAGGATATATACGTACAATATATATTTAAGGGCTGGCAAGCAATGACAGTAATAAAAGTAAGTGAATTTCGTTCAGATATATCGGATTATGCTAATAAGGTTGCCTATACGGGAGAGCGGATTTGTGTTGAACGCAACAACAAGCCGCTGTTTGCAATTGTTCCAATCGATGATATGAAATTGCTGGAACAACTTGAAGACCAGATGGATTTGGAGCTTGCTAAAGAGGCGTTGAAAAAAGGTAAGTTTGTTAGCTTCGATAGTCTTAAAAAAGAGCTTGGATTATAAACAGTGACAGCCAATGGCTAAATCAGGGAAGATTTACAAGATTAAGATTGCAGATACGGCCGCTGATTTTATCAGGAAACAGACTAAGAAGAATCAGCGGCAGATAATGAACAAAATCTCATTTTTAACACAGGATCCCTGCGGTAAAGCTAATCGAATAAAAAGCAAGCCTGAATTCTTCAATATCCGTTCCGGTATTTTTCGTATCGCTTACACGGTTAAAGAAAAACAAGTCATTGTTCTTGTCTTAAGAATCGGACACCGTAAGGATTTTTACCGTTATTTTGAAAGGTAAATAATCCAAAGCTTCATCTCTACATTGTACACTTAGCAATTGCGGTTAAGGTCTCTTTTTCGAGGTGGAAAGATGTTGATTTTGCCGCTTCTGTGATTTATCATTATTGCAGCTTGAAAACAAGGGAGGTTCGAAAAAATGGAATCGCAGAAGGATTTTGAAGATAAGGTAACCGAGTTCATTCACAGGCTTCCTCCGATGCCCGGCAATGTCAGTGAGCTTCTTAATGCCACTAATGTGCAGGAGATGGACGACGAGGAGCTGCTGGCTTATGTTAAACAGGATCCGGGCCTTTGTGCCGACCTTCTGCATCTTGCCAACACCTTCAGCATCAGAGCCGAAGGACATGATGATACTATCGAAGAGGCCGTAAACAGCGTCGGTATTAAGCCGCTGATACAACTGATTGGCGTCTGGTATGCCCGGAATATCATCGCAAAAGAATTTGACATGCTTGACCATCTGGACGATTACTTTAAGCACTCTCAGGAGATTTCTCTTGCCTGCCGGACAATGTCTGAAATACTCGAAGCGGACGAGCATGATTGCCAGGTGGCTTATGTGGCCGGGCTGATTCACGATATGGGACGCCTGGCGATAATACTGCTTAGCAACAGGGTAACGGCTCCGCTGCTCGGTACTCCGTGTGCTATGATGAATACAATCGTTGACCAGGAGCAAAAACTGGTTGGTATGGACCATTGCCGGGTGGGTATGCAGTTGTGTAAAAAATGGAACTTCTCGGAGCTTCTGCAGCAGGCCATACTCAGACACCACAGCCCGCTGATTGATAGTGACTTCGATTATCTGGGGGCGGTCATTTTCACCTGTCATTTCATTTCATGCAGCGACTTTACCGGCGAGACGCTGGCTGCCATGCTGCCGGGCGAGCTTCTTAACAGACTCAAACTGACGCCGGAAAGCTTTGTAAAGACGCAGCAGATTTATTTTGCCCGCATGGCGGAGAATTAAGCTATTTGTTGATATCGTCCATAACGCCGGGTGAGTATCTCGATGGGAGCCTTCTTGCCAATCTGTTCGGTGTAGAGTAATATACTATCAGTGGTATTACATCGCATCCGAAACAATACTCAAACGATGGAGGTAATAAATGGAAAATACAGGTAAGAGAAAATCTCGAATACTGCTGCCGGCAATTATGATTATTCTTTGTACAATAATCGCAGTGCAGGTATTGGCTCAAGAGGCGAATCGGGATGAAATTAAGCCGCTAACCAAAGGGTGGCAACACCTTGCACTGACAAATGTGATAGGTGAGACAGCAAAGTCTGAGCTGGCAAGAAACATCAACAAACTGGGACGGGAAGGATGGGAGATGGTCTCGGTTAGTAACATCATCGAATCAGGAAATACCACCAAAACCATTTTCTATTTCAAGAAGCCACTTTGAAATTAGCGGAATCTGCAGACTTCAATGCCGCTTTGTTATATTGTCCATCACGTTGGAAATATCTCATATGAGCGCATTGAACATTAAGGTTGTGTTATTGCTTGTTTTAATCCGCCCTGTTGTGTTATAATTACCTCAGATAAGCAT
>JACNGQ010000419.1 GCA_014384025.1 Planctomycetota bacterium
GCTGGTCGAGATGCGGAGAGTAGGTTGCCATGGGGGATGATAGAGGAAATAAAATTTTAGTACTTTACCATGATAGACACTCCTGTAAACTGGGGCAATATAACCTCTGATTAAGTGCCCGCCATCCATTAAACTCCTCACTAATAAAATCCTTTATGTTTGGCAACTTCAGAATACCACAAGCCTGATTTTTTTACAATCCGATCAAGTGTTTCGGGCACACATCTAACAATTCCAAACTTTGATTCAGAGCTGTCCAGCGTCAACTATAATTTCTCTTAACGACAAATAATTCTTCCCTTCCGTTATCATATCTTTCCCATGAACTAATGTTTCCTGGGGGTGCCCCCATGGGGGCAAATTTTTGGATATCAATTATCCTTTTCTTTTCTTGGCCTGCTCGGCTCGATAGCTTGGCACATTCAGTTCTAATATCACACTGTGGTGGACCAGCCGGTCGATGGCGGCAGCTGTTGTCATTGGATCCTTGAAGATCACCTCCCATTTGCTGAAGGGCAGATTGCTCGTGAGGAGTACACTGCCTCGTTCATAACGATGGGCTAACAAGGTAAACAGCACCTCCATCTCCTCACGGTTCTGCTTGACATAGCCAAAGTCGTCAATCATCAGCACATCATACCGCGATAACTTCTTCAAAAGCTTATCAAGCACCAGTTCCTGTTTGGCTCTTAAAAGTTCTTGCACCATTAAGTCGCACGTACCAAAATAAACATTTCTTCCCTGTCTTGCCAACTCATGACAGATTCCACAGAGCAGATGGGTCTTGCCGCTTCCCGGCTTTCCGAAGGCTAATATGTTCTCGCGTCGGTCAGCAAAACTTCCCTCGGAGAGCACCTTGATCTGTCTGCGTATCCCCAGCGGAAGCCTTTCCATCTCGAACGTCTGTAAGGTCTTTTCCAGCGGCAGCTTTGACACTTTTACCAGCCTTTCGATTTTGTTTGCCCTTCGAACCTCACATTCTCTCTGGGCCAGCTCATAAAGATACTCTTCATAGCCAAGTTCATCGGCAATAGCCCTCTGAGCAAATTCCTGGTGATATTCCCTGAACATGGGAAGATGCAGTTCCTTGAGCAGTTCAATCAATTGCTGATGCTGTTGTTTATTCATACGCATACACACTCCGGCATCTCTAACAACATGTCATAATCATTAATATCCACCGGTTCAATATAGACCTCCGTAGGTTCAGGAGTTTTTTGCTTTGAATCGATAAACGCTTTGACCTTTTCAAAGCTTATCTCCTCTTCAAGGTTGATCAGTAATCGCAATGCCTCATTGACCAAAGATTCGCTTTCTTTGGCAGCCAACTCCAATATCTTGAGGTATTCTTTGCTGGCCTGTCGAATACTGTAAGCCTCTCGAAGGATGTCGTAAGCGATTCTGAACTGGCTGGTCGGGAACAGATCGTCTTTATAGCAATAGTTCTCAAAGGCTCCCGGCTTTCGAACCAGTCTGTCGATATGGTGGCGGTAGTTAATGTAATGACCGTTTTCGCCACGCAGGCGAGGAAGGGTCTCGATATGCCGCTGGGCATACCATATTTCGAGCTTGTCAGCGTAAACGCGAACCTTCACCGTTTCGCCAACCAGTCGACTGTGTGCCGAATACGTATTATGCAGTAATCGAAAGGTGCCGCCGCGACCGACTTTACAGGTCTTTGTTTCGTAGTCATCATATCGCAGATTCGGCAACCCTTTAAGCACCTCCATCTCTTCGGCAAAACGCTTGTGACAGTTCTGATTCATGCGGTCGATGATCTTTTGAAGGAACTTTTCGTATTCTTCCACCGTATCAAAATCTCGACTGCCCCGTATAATCAGGGACTGATCAACGGCATTCTTGAAGAGATCATTGCTCTTTTCAATATCACCGTTTTCATGAGGACTGGCGGGATTCGTCTTGGATGATTCAAAACCGTAATGACCGGCAAGACCGCGGTACTTGTCTGTAAAAATGTCAGGATGACCCACCTTGTGGACAGCACTCGTAAGATTGTCTGTGCGATGATAAAAAGGAACGCCTCCTAACTTCCATAAGGCATTCTGAATGCCGAGCGAAAGGCTTTCAAGGCTTTCAGAAAAACAGATCCGGCCCGCCTGCCAGTTCGAATAACACAACACAAAGTGATAAAACAGATGGTCGAACGGCTGTCGGGCGATCGTAATGCTGAGCTTGTTCATACTCGTAAAATCAGAACAGGACCATTGACCGGGATCATAGTGCTGCGAAAAGAAAACTTCTTTAGCCGGGCCATATAACGCCTTCCATGCCTTGATGCGTCGCTGGAGAGTACGTAACTGCCCGTTGTGATACTTGCCCGGATATGCCCGCTGGAGATAGTCGAAGAGGGTCTTCGCCTCCAGGGCCGCCTGAGTGTCTTTTAGAAGCTGCTCAATAAAAGCCCAGTCCTCAGCAAACGGGTCCTGCCGTGTCGGCCAGGTATGCTCGACTTTACAGTGGCTGGGCAATTTGCCGCCTGTTAGATACTTATGGGCGGTTTTACGGCTAATACCGGCTGCATCAGCCACCTGATACTGGTATTCATAGCGGTTCTGCACGTCAAACAATCTCCTTACCTGTTGGTCTGTAACCATCTGAAATCTCCTAAATTAACAGAGTTTCAAATAGTCTATTCCAATTTAGATTTATCCGGAAATTCTAATTGTCGCCGGAAGGTAAGAATGATTGTCGCTGATCAACTCTGGCTTTTTTCTATCACAAGCATTCTCACTGCTGCCTGTGTGACGCTTCTTATGCTGCTTTCTGGGCACTTTAAAGCCTTCCTGGCACCAAAGCCTGTAAACTCGTTTGAAGTTTATAAACCAGCCCTTCTCTCTTAGCTTGATCGTTATTCTGCGATAGCCGTATCTCGGATGCTTTACATGTAAGATGAGCAAATCATCGATAACGGGCTTATCCTTATCCGGCAGCTTTGGCTTATACCTTTGCGTACTTCTGGATTGCCCTAATACTTTGCAAGCCTTTCGTTCTGATAGTCCCAACTGACGGCGAATCTGCTCTACAACTTGCCTTCGCCGGGCCGGGACTAGAAGTTTCCCTCTGCCGCTACTTTCAAAATAGATATATCCAATGCCTGATCTGCTACCAGTTTCCGTAACTGGGCATTTTCCTTTTGAACAGCCTTTAATTGCTTGATCATATCAGGACTCATACCGCCATATTTCTGTCGCCAGCGATAATAAGTCTGTTGGGAAATTTCGATCTCTTTACAAACTTCCGGAACAGTCTTGCCTTGCCCGATAAGCACATCTGACTGCCGCAACTTTGCCACGATCTGTGGCCCACTAAAACGCTTCTTCATAAGTACAATCTCCAAAATTCAGTGTTAATATTATACCAAATTAATCGATTATACTCTCACTTAAACTGGATCAAATTTCGGGGAGCATTCCAGGAAAAATCAACCAAACTTCAACAAAAATCCAGCTTTACTTGCATTCCTATCCCTTGAAAACCGCCTGGATTATGGTATAATTGGCCGTCTGAAACTCGAAAACCTCGTTTTCAAAGGATATTGACATGAAACCATCTCTAATAATAAACGGAGCAGCAGGCCGTATGGGCCGCCGCGTCATCGCCATGGCCGCTGAATCCGCCGCATTCAACATCGCCGCCGCCGTCGACATCGCAACCCATCCAGACATCGGCAAAGACGCAGGCCTGCTAGCCGG
>JACNGQ010000213.1 GCA_014384025.1 Planctomycetota bacterium
AACCTCACTCCAACTCTGTCCCTCACCTATACGCTTAGGTGTTTGCCCAGGAACTATGGATATTCCATATATAGGAAATTCAAAACCATGAATCTCAATATTATAGCTTATACCAAATTATGTCTGCTATCGTCAAGAAAAAACGGGCATTTTTTGAAGAATTCCACATATTTATTTTGAAAATATTTATTAAATAGACGATATTTTTTGAAAATACTGCAAAAAAACCATAAAAAAGACATATAATTGTCATTCATTCGGTATCCATGCTAAAACGCTATCCTGCTTGTCATCAAATGATTTATATAAGCTTGCTTCATGAACCAATTGTAATATCTTAAAGGTAGTATCTATTTCCTTCTTGAAATTACAGCAATAATCCTGCCAGCCAACGAGAGTCAATGAATGCGTATATAAAATAAGCTATCAGGAGTTTTTCTGGACGCTTTCTGTTGCCATTCAGCATTCTTTGTACGATAGTCATGATATTATGCGATTCAGGAATTTTGAGAAGAAATTGAAAAAGTGCTGAAATGGAAAAAGCAGTTAACAGTCATATGTTGAAAAAATGAGAGTGTTGGGGCTCGAACCCAAGACCTACGGCTTAAAAGGCCGTTGCTCTACCAACTGAGCTACACTCCCGAAAAAATCTAAGTTGCGGTAATATAACAACTTCCCAAACATGCGTCAATCCTTTTAATTTATTGAGCTGTCATTGTCGGGTAAACACCCAAACATCCCTTTCTTTACATGCTCACTGGACAGTGATTAGATATTGAAACAGGTCTTTACGACTAATGCATACAGCAATATAATCAGCACATCAGCAGGCCAGATGATTTTCGGTAAGGCCTGCTACTTTATCGAACGAATCCAAAAAGTTTTTACCGGAGTATTAATAATGTCAAAAATTTCTAAATATGTGCTGTGTTTATATTTGATTTGCGGGCCTGCCTTATATGGGAAAGAGAAGCTTGATTTTTCGAAAATAACATCTCCGATTATTTTCAGGGGCGACCATAAATATGGATTTCGGGATCCGGCTGTTGTTTATCATGGCGGTAATTTCCATTTATATTTCACTCTGTCAGAAACAGCAACTGACGGTGGTTACTACAATATGACGGCCTACAGTAAGAGCAGCGATCTCGTGCACTGGACGTTTCCGGAGATTATTACCGCCCGTGACCGTAACCTGAACTACAGCAGTCCCGGCAATATTATCCGTTATAACAATGAATGGATAATATGCCTGCAAACTTATCCCACACCCAACAGGGAAACATTCGGCACAAATGAAAGCCGGATTTGGATTATGCGCAGCAGGGATTTGAAGAGCTGGTCCGAGGCAGAATTACTCCGAGTAAAAGGCAACCACATACCCCGGGAGAAAATGGGGCGTATGATTGATCCGTATCTTCTGGTGGATTCGCAGGAAAAAGGAAAGTGGTGGTGCTTCTATAAGCAAAACGGAGCCAGCATGTCGTATTCATACGACCTGAAAAACTGGACCTATGTCGGTCACACCCTGGCCGGGGAGAATGTGACGGTAATTCGACAAGGCCAGGAATATGTAATGTTTCACTCACCATCAAACGGTATCGGCGTTAAACGTTCGAAAGATCCGAAATCATGGGGGCCGGATGTACAGCTACTAACGCTCGGACAGAAAGAATGGCCGTGGGCACAAGGGAGGCTGACGGCAGCAACTGTAATCGATATGACGAAGGAGCCCGCGGTAGGAAAATATATTATGTTCTTCCATGGCTCTTCCAAAGCAGGACTTCAGACTCAGCGAGCCCACGGGGCAGCAAGTCTGGCAATTGCCTGGAGTGATGACCTTGTAAACTGGGCATGGCCGGGGAAGGGTCGTTAAATCAATAGCGGTGGTTTTGCTGAAAGCCTCCGTTCAGAAGCGGCTTGAGAGCTTGTGTTTTTGAGGGGAGTCTGGTATCATAGGACAGTGAAAATCGAAGAGTGGGGGTCAAATTAATGATAATTGGGAAATGAGGGCTATGAACACATTCATACGCAACATCAATCTATTGCTGCTGATTCTTTTATTCACGATTACCAACATTTCAAAATCGTACAGTGCCGATGAAAACAATTTCTGTGCCGTTTCCACGTATGAATGCATCGGGCTGTATTTCAAATCGCCGGACCTTGGCCGGTGTAATGTCCAGTTCAGGCACAACGGAACATCTGCGTGGCGAGACGGTTATCCTCTCGTTCATGACCCACGCGATAATGAGTATCGTGGAAGTATTGTTGGTTTGAAACCGAACACAGCCTATAGCATCAAAATCAATCTTAATAATAAAAACCACGAACTAATATGCAAAACCAAGAATGATAGTTTTCCCATTGGGAAGATAACCTACTTAGAAAACGGGCCCCACTCAAAACCATTAGTGATTACCGAATCAGGCTCACCGCAAGGTTATCACTTAATCACGCCAGCAGAAGGTTCAAAAGCAACGATTGACGTTCGCAATGCAGAAGATTACACCTGCGTGATCGATGCCGATTACGTCATCCTTCGCGGAATTGAATTCAATAACGCCGCAATTCACGGTGTATTAATTAAATCAAAGCGGCATGACAATGTCATCGAAGATTGCCATTTCACATTCTGGGGCAGGATAGGCGGCCCGCAAACGTATGGGAACAAAGGCAATACAGACAGCGCTATCTACGCTGAGCGAGGCTCAGGCAACCTAACCATTCAACGCAACTTAATTGAGAATCCGCGGGGCGGATCGAACGACTGGGACACGGGGCATCCGGCCGGCCCTCAGGCAGTAACCCTTATCAATTCAAGCGGCGGAAACGTCATTCGCTACAATGAAATTAGGTCAACAGAAGACCACGGCTTCAATGATGCCATCGGCGGAGGGTCCAATTTCAGTTTTGAAGGAAGCCCCAACCGCGATTCGGACATTTACGGAAACATTATTGCGAACGTGTGGGACGATGCAATTGAAAGCGAAGGGGCAAACATGAACGTTCGGATATGGAACAACTATATTGAAAAAACGTTCCAACATATTGCCACCGCATGCACATCGAAAGGACCTCTATATATTTTTCGTAACATTTTCGGAGAAAGCCGCCATACTCATCGGGACCCGCTTGGCGGAAGTATGATAAAAGTGGGCCAGCGGGACGAGTTTGGTGGAGGAAGGAAGTTCGTTTTTCATAACACGGCCATTCAGCCCAAAGGGGCATTTCATGTTTTCAGCGGCCATGTCAATCCGAACACAGTTACGCGGAACAACATTTTCGACTGTCCGGGCCGGTTGACATCTTCACGACAAGCCGATATACCATGCGATTTCGATTATGACCTTTTTACAGGTATGGATCGAGGTATAGCCCAGGAAAGACACGGCATTCGAGGCAATCCCTCATTTATCAAATCGTATGCTTTAGAATTTTATCCATCATCAACCACAACTCAGATCAAATGGGGTAAAGTTCCGATGCAGCAGGGAGATAAATCCGTCAACTTAACCGATCCGGTAATAACAGTCCCAAATCCTGTTGTTGATTCGGGAGTTAACTTGCCAAACTTTAATGATGATTATGCCGGAAAAGCGCCTGATCTTGGAGCCTTTGAATCAGGACGACCACCGATACGTTTCGGCCGGAGAGCAACCGGTAACTTCTGGGCACCATGGGAACTTCATTAGCACGATTATCGACAAAACTCCTATCTTGTCAGCCAGTGTTGTCCCTCCCGAAATAAATGCCCAAGAAAGGGACATCCAATAGTTCAGAATTACAGGTTTCGGATGGCAGCTTAACTATGTTTTAGTATATCCGGCGTTAAATAAATATGAAAGGTGCAAGTACTATGTATAAGATGCGTTGGTGTGTATTCCTGAGCATGATTCTTCTGGTATTGCTATGGATTCAGCCTGACTCAGATGCTAATGAGCTGGATGAAGCAGCCGAGATATTCAAGGTAACGGGCGTACAGGGAGGATTGGTTATCCATATTAATTGCGGAGATGGAAAACTGACAGCGGCACTCGGAACAATGGATGGCTATCTGATCAATGGTCTGGAGAAAAATCCAAAAGCTGTCAAGGCGGCAACCAGGCATATTTTATCATCAGGCCTGTGTGGAAAGGTTACCGTTGAACGTTGGTTGGGCACACATCTGCCTTACATTGACAACGTCGTAAATCTCGTTATTGCTGAAAATATTACGGGCGTATCTATGGAGGAGGTCATGCGCGTCCTTCGCCCCGGCGGTCTTGCTTATATCAAAAAGAATGGCAAATGGAATACAATCCGAAAGCCCTGGCCGGTGGATATCGATGAATGGACACATTTCCTGCACGACGCCTCGGGCAATGCAGTCTCACAGGATAAGGTTGTTGGCCCACCTCGCCATATGCAATGGCAGGCAGGGCCTGAATGGAGCCGAAATCACCACAATCTTGCCAGTATCAGCTCGATAGTATCAGCACAGGGACGGCTATTTTATATCGTGGACGAAGCTACTTCAGGCTCGATGCTGGTACCGGGCAAATGGTCACTGGCAGCACGCGATGCTTTCAATGGAATTCTGTTGTGGAAGCGGCCTATATCAATCTGGGCCTGGGAGCAGCAGCGGTTCCGTGCCGGACCGGTTCAATTGCCACGTCTTTTGATAGCCGTCAATGACAGGGTGTATATGCCCCTTGGAATAAATGAACCTGTTTCACAAATCGATGCCGCAACAGGGAAAGTCATCACCACTTACGAACAAACAAAAGGAACTGAGGAAATTATCCTGAACGAAGGAATACTTCTTATAGTCAAGAGCAAGCCTATTGCAGAGCAAGCAGCAATCCATCCGCAATGGCAAGGAAATAAATCCTCAGTAAATGTTAAATCAATAGTGGCAATCAACATTAATACCAACGAAGAACTCTGGACATGGCAGGAAAGGGACTCTGAGAAACTGATGCCGCTTACGTTGACGGCAAAGAACGAGCGTGTGTTTTTCCAGACTGGTAACTCAGTTTTATGCCTGGATTCGAAGACATGTAAGCCGCTCTGGAACACAACTCCAACGACTTCAAAGATAAGAAAATCCCGAAAAGACACGACCGCGGCATTGAAAAGAAAAATCGGATGGTCAACAGCTACGCTTGTTGTGCAGGATGAAATTGTGTTGTGGGCTAATGAAAATATTTTGAGAGCCATTTCGGTCATTGATGGCAGTCAATTATGGCAGTGTCCGTGCAAGGAAGGATTCAAGTCACCTGTGGATGTCTTTGTCGCTGACGGACTTATATGGGTCGGGCCTGACTATAATGTCGGACGTGACTTGATGAGCGGCGAAGTGAAACGACGTTTACTCGAGCTGGACGACCTTCGGACGGCAGGACATCACCATCGGTGCTACCGAGAGAAAGCTACTTCCCGATACATCATTGGTGGTTATCGAGGGATGGAGTTCTTTGACCTGGTTGATAACAATCATTCCAGAAACAATTGGGTACGGGGAACCTGCCAGTATGGTATCCTGCCTTGCAATGGCCTGGTATATGCGCCATCTCATGCCTGCGGTTGCCTTATGGAAGCCAAACTGTATGGCTTTTGGGCCCTTTCGGCGGAAATGAAACGGAGCATGAAGGTTACAGAGCATCCACGTCTTGAGAAAGGTCCGGCTTACAATTCGTGTAAAGCTTCAAGCCCTTTAACCGGCGCCGCTCGCCCCTCAGAATGGCCTACC
This sequence comes from Planctomycetota bacterium, assembly GCA_014384025.1. GTDB lineage: Bacteria > Planctomycetota > Phycisphaerae > Sedimentisphaerales > Anaerobacaceae > NIOZ-UU13. The sequence goes on from JACNGQ010000213.1 coordinate 5,735, forward strand.
TATCGTCACGATGTTTTACGCAGCGGCTCGACACAATCTGCTGTCCCTTCATCGCTGAAACGAGCATGGCAGGTGAAGGTGGCGAAGAAAGTCAGCCCACCCGTTATTGCAGAAGGTACTGTATTGATATCAGCAATCGACGAACATCGTGTGCTCGCTCTTAATGCTAATGATGGCTCCAACCGCTGGACATTCACAACAGGAGGAAGAGTTGATTCTCCACCGACGATATATGGAAGCCTTGTGTTCTTTGGCTCGGCTGATGGGTATGTGTACTGTCTTCGTTTGAAAGACGGTGAGCTGGTGTGGCGTTTTCGAGCATCGCCGCAAGATTTAAGAACAATTGCCTTTGACCGAGTCGAATCGGTATGGCCTGTCCATGGCAGCGTGCTGGTTCTTGATGGAGTCGCCTATGTAACTGCTGGAAGGTCATCGTATCTTGACGGAGGCATTTACATGTATGGCCTGGAACCATTAACCGGCAAAGTCCTTTATGAAACACGTGTTTGCAGCCGGCACCCTAAAGCAGATGAAGGAAAAGAAGGGCCGATAGAAATGTCCAAAAAGCTCACACAAAACGCTACAGACGCCAAAACATTTCAAGCTCCAGACCTCAGCGATGCATTCTCCATGAAAGGCGGAACTACGACAGATGTCCTGGTCAGTGATGGTGAATCTATATATCTGCGCACCTTTAGATTTAATCGGGAATGTGTTCGGCAGGAAAAGATGGCACGCCATCTATTTTCTACTTCCAGCCTGCTGGATGGAAACGAAAACCATCGTTCACACCTGATGATTGGGACCGGGGATTTCAGCCGTATTCCTGTGGCTTATTCCTGGATAGCCAATCGCCCCGGCCGCTATAAAAGCCATGTTGCCGTGCCCTACGGCTTGACTTTGGTCTTCGACGACAAAACAGTCTGGGGAGTTCGCCGTTTGAAGGACTATACATTATATGCAGAGGTACATAAACCATTCATAGCCGAAGACGAAGAGCTGCCCGACTTGCGAGACACACCGCAGTCTATCAAACCCACATGGAAATGGTCAACCGCTATCGGTATGCGGCCACGAACCATGATTCGAGCAGGTGATGTCCTATTGCTCGGTGGTATGCCCAGCATTGCAGAAAATGAAAACGAGCCAGAGGCCTTCGCCAGGTTTGAAGGCAGCCGAAAGGGTCTGTTATGGTTTATATCAACCCGTGACGGAACTAAGGTGAGTGCCTTTAATATGGAAGCTCCACCGGTATGGGATGGAATGGCTGTTGCAAATCAACGCCTTTACATATCAAGAGCAGATGGCGTTCTGGAATGCCTGTCAGAAAAGTAAATATTTCTTATTACCATCCGGCTTCTTCGGTTACAGAAGCTAATTATGCAGGGTCAACCTGAATGTACGTTCTGTCGCGTTAAAAACAACCACACTGACATTCCTGCCTGAATATTGTTTGAGAAGGCGGTTAAAGTCTCGGATTGAATGAACAGGTTCGCCGGCCATATTCAGCAATACATCTCCGGCCTGAAAGCCTGATTTAGCAGCCACACTGCCAGCGGGGACTTCCACGAACATTATTCCTGTTTCGGCACCTAAACCTGCTGCAGACTTTTCACCTTCACCAACCAGATTTTTGACAGTAGCCCCGAGCCAGGACACAAGGTCTAAACTGCGGGCGGACACTGATTCAGCCTTAGTCGGTGCAGGTTTGAAGTGGCGTGATTCTTTGCTTACCTCGAATTGAAAGGCAGGCTTTATCACGCCGAATTTGTTCATATCGAAGTTCTTAAAACCAAGCTGTAATGCGGGCGATTGAGGCTTTACATGGTAGTTACCGTTGTCGGCATCTACGAACAGCGGGTCTGCAAAAATCGAATGTCGGTCGAAACCTTTTTCCTGCCACTGTTTTAGGGTCATTGGTTTGCCCACGCCGGTTATCATGGGCGTACCTTTGTCGCTATAGAAAATATTGTAATCAAACGCTTTAGCGTACTCAGGATTGGCTCGGATGAACTGATAAGGTTTGTCGCTGATAAAGATATTGCGGGATATAACGTCGTCACAGCCCGGCATCCAGATGTGGAAGCCGCCGAAACCGTTTATAATGATGTTGTTTTCAATCCGCCTGAAAAAACCTTCACGAAGCTTAACTCCTAATCCGAGACAAAGATTGTTGTAAACATGATAATTGGACGAGCCATCATCCAGGTCGATACCCCAGGAATGGCCGCCGGGATGTGCGAAACGATTATTGCGGATGTGAGTGACTTTGAAATTATCGAGCAGGCTGCGTTCTTTGGCGAACGGCTCGACGTCACGGCCTCCATTGTATGAGGTTTTCCACCAGCGGTCCCTGCCCCAGCTATTGAAAGGACCGTGGTCACCACTTTCAGTAACGGTATTAAAGGCATCATTGTATTCGATGATATGACCGCCCCAGCATCCATCGTTGATACAAATAGCAGCCCGCGGGCATTGATAAATGGTATTATGGCTGACTGTAATCTGCTGCGATATCGAAACGAATACGCCAGCAACCTGTTTGCCAATGATTCCAAATCGATGCATCAGATTGTTGTGGATACGACAATTAGCCGGATAGTCAGGTGTTTTGGGGCCGGTTGTCAAATCAATCCGGTCCTGTGGCAGAGTTCTGCTATATTCAACAGCCCCGCTGCGTACTGCCCCATAGTCACCAACAAGGCAGACGCAGCTTTCACACAGACGCGTGAACTTACAGCCGATGACATTCACATTACGGTTGTATCTGCTGATAAAAACGCCGTTGCCGCCCAGGTCCTCGAAGAAGCAGTCTTCTACGGAGCAATTTTCTGCGCCTTCAAAATGTACGGCAGCAAGACGCGCAATCGACCAGTCTCCGCGCAAAAGACGCTCATAAGGGTCCATGAAGATACGCCTTGTGTGTTTAAAAGTCAGACCCTGAAAACGGATATTGCCAACAGGTTTTTGCACAGAACCTTTGACAATAAATAATTGTTCGAGGCCGGCTCCTATTACTTCCGCATTGGATAAATCAACTTCATCGAACGGCTTTAGATACAAAATGCCGCTTTTTCGGTCAAAGTACCATTCGCCTGGAGTGTCGAGCAGCTCGAATATATTCTCCACGAACAAATACTTATCGTGATAGCCGCCTCGGAAATAGTCGTCGAAGCCGCCGCCACGATTCTCCTGCCAGCCGCCCTGGAGTTTGAGCTTTCTTTCCGAATCAACACCTGTTATACGGTAATGTTTGCTTCCCCACATAGACTTATGCAGAGCGTGCATATAACCACCGGCAGGATTCGACCATGTTTTCACACGAGCCGGAGATATCGCATCGGCTGATGTTCCTCCGAAAAACCGGGCAGTGGGATCGAAGTTCGGGAAACGAGCCATATTCTGTCGCTTACCATCGACGAAGAGCTGGTCAATTTCATTAATATGTTCAGGAACATTGGCCATCATGATACCATCTTTATAAGTTCGCCACTTAAGATTAAGCTTAAAACCACCACTGATTACAGGCCTTTCACCCGGATAAGCCTTATATGTGACAGGAGCGTCTGACGAGCCGGAATCCTCTTGGGTAAATAAGGCTGGCCGTGAAAGGTAGTAAACGCCTTCCCGCAGATAAACCGTAACAGATTTGGCACCTGCTTTTTTTGATTTTCGAACGGCATCGCGTGCCTGCCGCAGGGTTGCGAAAGGTTCGGTAAGAGTTCCTCTATCCTCGTCATTACCACCAGGAGCTACGAAAAAGCTTAGACCATCCGGCGAAACGGCCTGCTCCGAAATACCCTCAGCTCCTGAGATACCACTCTGAGTACAAGCAGATATAAACAATATCGCGATGGGTAACAATGATGCGTATCTACACATAATAAACACTCCAGTTGAACAGACTTCGTGTCACTTTATAATTTTTCAGATCTTCGTGTTTAAGCTGATAGTGATTATAATCAAGCCGATGACTATAAACAACATATCTAAACTATATCTTTGAGCGGAAATTGTTCTCGATTAAACAAAATGTGTCTGAATTTACTTTGAATGTTCAATGGCCAATATTATAATGCCCTTCGGCTTATTGGAGCGGCCAGCAATTCAATATACGGTCTATAAGATGGCCTTTGGGTATTATTTTCTTAGCTCTTAAAGTCGGCAATGTAACCAAATTAAGAAAAGAGGACAATATGAAAAATATAGTGAGAACAGCTATTTACAGCGTATTATTAATCCTTTCCGGAGCTTATGCAGGAAATAATCAGAGTTTCTATCAAGACCATCCTTATTTACAGGATTTTGCGGAGAAAATCCCGCTTTCGCCGGAATTGGCAGGAACAAAATTGTCCTCAGTACGTGCGGACAGAAACGGTCGTATCCTTGTTTTATCAAATAAAGGACTTCTGCAAATCCATAACGGTGAACTTGTTCCGGAAAAGCAAAACAGGCCCCTGCTGGATATGCGGATAATAAAAATGGATACATATCGTGACCAATTTGTCTATTTAACCGACAAGGTCGTCCTGAGCAATGCCTGGGCGGGCAAGTTATATGTTCGACACAAAACGGCTGATGCCGGATTATTTGAGATGGGAAGTAACTTTGATTTTCTGCTTACCGGGAAAGATATTCTGGCCTATTATGAACAAAGTAAAAACATTGAAAAGCTTGAAACAGCTCAGAAAGATATAAAGCAACTCCTTTTCGACCGTAAGCGCAACCGATTTCTTGTTTTATCCGATAACCAGCTCGATTGTTTCTCACCGGGGAAAAAGGTGAAAAAAGTTTTCGAAGGCAAAAATTTAAATTGCATAGAATTGATCAATGATAATACGGTCCTTCTGGTAAGCACTCAGGACGGATACATTGAATTAGATGCAAATACCTTTGGTAAAAAATCAGATCTGAAAAAGGAGCTGCCATGTATCGATATACGCTGTATCAGACAAATAGGTAAAAAAGTCTGGTTCGGAACATCCAGAGGGGCATTCGCAGTACATAATGACGGACAGACAGATTATTATGCCTCGAAACGCTGGCTTTTGGAAGATACTGTCATTGATCTGGCAAAAGGGCCAAATAAAAGCGTGCTTGTTCTCGGCCCGAGCGGACTAAGCATCATCCATTTCAAAATGATGACCCTTCAGCAAAAAGCGAAGCATTTCGATATACTTACACGAAAGCGACACATCAGGTACGGTTTGAACAGCGCGCTTAATCTATCCAAACCCGGAGATTTCTCAACAGGTATGCTTATCGATACGGACAACGATGGCCTCTGGACTTCTATGTATCTGGCGGGAGAGCTTTTCCGTTATGACGTTACTAAATCGCAGGACGCCTTGCAGAATTGTTACGAGGCATTTGAGGCAATGGAACGTCTGACTTATATCAATCCGCTGGAGGGTTTTCCCTCACGGTCCTTTGAACGGACAGGTTATAAAATAGCGGACAAGGACCGATGGCGGCCGGCTGAGGACCAAATATGGGACTGGAAGGCTACAACCAGCAGTGATGAGATAGTAGGCCATTATTTCGTATATAGTATTTTCGCAGAAGTAATTCCCGATGAAAAATGGCGTAACCGGTCAATCCACCTGATGAAAATTATTATGGATCATATTATTCGAAATAACTGGTACCTCATCGATTACGATGGTAAGCCTACGCTCTGGGGCAAATGGCACCCGGATTACGTTAACAAATTTCCAAAACAAGTCGGCGACCGCAGACTTAACTCTGTTGAAATTATTGGATTTCTTCAGACAACATATCACTTTACGGGCAAAGAAATCTATAAAGAAAAGGCTTATGAGTTAATGGAAAAATACGGTTACCTGGATAATATTATGATACCTATATCTCAAGTAGGCAGGGTTCCGGGTATCGATCTTACTACCGAATGGAACCATTCCGATGATGAGCTGGCTTTTTTAAGTTATTGGAATTTGTATAAATATGCTTTTACAGATGAACTTCGTGAGAAATACCGCCGGGCGGTTAGAGAGCACTGGGAAATTGAACGGCCGGAAAAAAATCCGTTATGGAATCTTATTTATGCCATGACCGGAACCGATGAATTTGATTTAGACGAGACTATTTGGGGCTTAAAAGAATTTCCGCTGGATATAATTGGCTGGTCTGTCCAGAATAGTCATCGCAAAGATTTAGAGTTCTTAGGTCCCAATTTTCGTGATCAAACCACACGCGAAGTCCTGCCGCCGGACGAGCGTCCGATGAGTAAATATAACGGCAACCACTTCCGCCTGGACGGCGGCGAAGGCGGGCGTCGTGAATTTAGCGGCGACATATACCTTTTGCCGTACTGGCTGGGAAGATATTTACAGAAAATCAGATGAACCAATTTGAATATTTTAGTTCTCTTCCCGGCTCATTTACTCTTTAGCCGATATTCATAAAGATCGTATCCAACCTCGCGCGATGCTTTTACTATCTCGGGATAGGGCTTGTCACAAATGTCAATAAAGCCAATCTGATAGTTTTCGCCGTCACCCCGGCCGGTCGTGGCCTGGTCCTTGTACTGGAACCAGTGCGTACCAACTAAATACGGATTACGCAAGGCACCTTGAACGTAACTCTTGTATTTTGCAGCTCGGTCCTGCTGGTCGGTCGTTTTCTTCAAACCTGTGTGGAACATACCTCGGTCGAGCGCACCAAAATGGAACTCCCCTATAATCATCGGCATATCGATACTATCCGGCAGGTGGTGCTCGACAACACTGTAGCTGTAACGGTTATAGCTGACGATATCGCAGCTCTTTGTAGCGGCCAGCGCCGCCCTGTCGTTCACCCATGCAAACCGGCAGCCCATATAGAGCTGGTTCGGAGCGATTTTTTTTAGCTCATCACGGATAGTTTCAAAGTAAGTCTCGGCGGTTTTGGTATAGAAAGTTGTCAGGTCCGTTCCGGCTTTCTTTTTGTCGGGAGCTTCCTGGCTTTGCATCAGAGATTGCCATGATGCGTGTTTGGTTCCCCAGGCAGTGTTGAGCTTGTCGATGGTCCCGTACTTTGCCTTCAGGTCATCGATAAACACTTTCTTGGCCGGTTGCTCGGCAGGTGAAACCAGGGCGGCTACAGCCAGCGACACGTCATCTCCCCAGGCTATTTCATTATGCACGAAATATCCGATACACCATGGGTCATTTATGGCCCGGCCCTTTTCCAATGCCAACCGCTCACGAAGGGCTTGACGGAAGCTCGGGTCAAACACATCGTAAAACTTGCCCCAATAGCCCTCAGAACCCTCCAGGCTTTTGGAACTGTAGCTTATTGTACAAACATAGGGCGTTTTTCGCATGAGATAGATACTGCTATCCGACCAATTTGCAATGGTATTGATTCCCCAGCTTTTAAGTCTGCGATGTGTTACTTCGGCAAAGATGTTCTCCCAATCCGGCCCGTATTTTCGCAGGAAGTTTGCCTGGCTGAAATCATAAGTCTTATACGGCGAGTGGTCTTTGTAATATCCGTGAGGCGCCCAGCTTCCGCCGCCATAAAACCTTGCAAAAGGAGATTCAGTTTCAGGCAGGTCTCGATAATAATGTTCACGGTCGGTAATCGGGGTTGCATTCGCACTGCGGACGCAGTCGATACCATGTGACCAGAATAGTCGGCCCTGCGGGTCAACCAGCCACCACTTGCCCTTATATTTTTCAGCACGGAAAAAGCCCGTAGCTTCAAGCTTTGGCCCGGCAGTCCAGCCTCCGTATTTGTTGCGGTCACCAGGCCCGGGGCGAGCTGCAATGTCCTTATCTTCCGCCCTGCCGTTTGCAATCATCTCGTTCAGAGAATGCGCCTTTCCGGGCCAGTCTTTATGGATGTACTGTCCAAACTCATCGATGAAGGGAAAGAAGGTCTTCAAATCCAATGTCTCTACGTGGCCACCGGCGCGGATATTTTTAATATCAAATACATGGTCGATATCGGGCTTAGTCACAAACAGAAGTAACTGTATAATATTGGAGGCATCGACCTTGCCGGAGTGCACCGGCGCACCCCGCATTCCAATCAGCTCGACCGGCTCAGAAAGACGCCATGGAGTGGGGAATAATCGCACAACAAGCGTTCCGGCAACCCCGGGATTCAGAGTGAGGTTATCAGTTACACAGTTTTTGCTGCCGTCGGCGCCGGGATTATCAACACGGCAGGAAACCGTAACCGGTTTAGTGCCGTGATTCTTTACCTCGATAGAAACATACTCATACTTCGACAGGTCCCATTTCCCCGCCGGAGCTTTTAAAGTAATACCGGGCCACTGATTTTTATGACCGGTTTCTATACGCAGGACCCTGTTTTCGGACAGTGTGACCTTTGCGTCACTCGTTATTACAGAGCCGATATCAAAATTCCGATTAAAATCAAAAAGAACAAGTGACTGGCCCTGCTGTGAAGCAGACATCACAACGGCTCCATTTATAAGGATGCTCGAAACGATAACCAGCAAAACAATGCCATTGCGATTCATCAGATACCCCTTTCTTTTCGAGTAACACAAATAGAACAATCAGATATCAATTATTCCCGTTTTAATTCTTCACCAGAAGATACCACATAGTTTTGTATTTCGGTGACATTTCCAGATAGTTTCTGTCGCCTTCTGTGCGAAGGGGCACATCAGCTTTTGCCAGACCGTCCGGCCCAATCGCCTGGGCTGTCCAATTTCCTCTCGCCATTTCTACTGTTCCTTTGACCGTCTCAATCTGTGCCGGGCCCTGCCCCCATTTACGTCCTACCGTCCGCCTGTCTTTAGAAAACTCCATACCAATATTTTCACACCTGCCACATGCAGTAATAAGAATCTTACTGCTTTGCGGCCAGGGCTGGCCATCGAGCGGGGTAGCTGTAATTACTGCAAATTCAGGATCATCTATTTGGCATCGTTCGAATCTGGAAGTATCTCCGGCCAGAACGCCCGCGCCTGAGCCGACATAATATAATCCCCTGCCGTTCTCAACCGACCATCTCAATCCTGTAACAAAAGGCTGGTTTCTAGGCTCAACAACAGATGAAGGTTTAAGACTGAGGGACAATACATTACTTAGTATGCTCTGACGTGTCGCACCAGATGCATCGGAAACAACATCCAGCATGTCACGGTCGTTTTTAATATGTAGTTGAGCAAGCTGGCGCACCAAATCTGATGACCGATTTAATTGTGCAATCATAGAACCCTCAAGCGGTTGAACCAATCCATCACGGAAAATAGCCGCCCCTGCACGCATAAAACCCCACTTGGCCGGGTTGGTATCGATGTCAAAATAACTGTTTATATTCTCTCTATACCAATCGTCGGAGCTGTGGGAGTATGTGTATAGCCACACGGCGTCCCAATCCTGTGCGGCCGCAAAAGAAGCTGCCATAGGAACACACTCTGCCTGCGAATCGAGAGGAGCTGGATGGTTATATTCGCTGAGAGTGAAAGGTTTGCCGTAGAGGCGAGAAGCAGCTAAGCGAAACAGGGTTGCTTCGGCAGGATAGTCTGTCATCGGCTTTTGTTCTACAATCCAATTGCTACTGTCCCAGGGCCTTCCGGGAAATCTTGGATGCTGCCAATATGCATGCACGTCGATAAAATCCATATCGCTCTGAGTATAAAGCCCCAAAGGCCCAAAGACAATCGTTCCTGTTACAAGGGCCTTACAACCGAGGTCTTCTTTGATGAAGTTTCGCATCCCATCAAAGTAAGACTTTTCCGTCTCAGCCAGGAACTGCATTCTGTCAAGAGTACGGTTAGGGCTTTCATTGTCGGCAAAAACTGCAACGCTTCCGCTCCTGATAGATTCTCCTTTCTGTAAACTTATCCTGCCGCCGGGATGAAACCGGATATTTGCAAGGCGAATCGGGACCTTGCCTGTACCAAAGGCAAAACTCAAGCGGGCGTTATCGTCATCAGACTTGGCAACAAAGCCGAAACGAAACGTTTGCCACTTTTGGCTTAATTCCACCTGTCGCGACAGCCCAAGATTGCTCCAGGAGCTATGGGCCTGACTAACAGAGCAACTTATCTCCCTCGGCTCATCGGCGGCAGCTTCAAACACGACCGTGTAATACTGCCCGGCCTCTAAAGAAATACCTCCCTGGTTAAACTGAAGGTGCCATTCGGTATCATCGGCCTTGTCAATTTCAATATAGATCGCATTTTTAGACTGATAGCGCTGCTGTGAGAGCAAAGCTCTGCATCCCGAATGCTGTTCAAGGTTCCAGCTTGTCGGAACATTACTGCCCAACGTGGTCATCTGCAAGTTGCTGTTGCTCAGTAGGTTTTCCCCGAGCGTCTCGGCGCCTTCAGACCAAATCCTTCGTAGTTTTTCATCCGAGCCGTAGCGTTTCTTAAGCCAGGCGTTATATTTCTTTTGTAGAATATCCGAATAATACGGGGGAAGTGTCCGTATCGTATTCTCACTTGCCCACATAAAGAAGCTGTTTTCATTAGTAATCTCGACAAAAGCCACAGCCGGGTCATCTGCGTAACGTACTTTGCGATACGGATTGATATGGGTCAATAACTGGCGGGCAAATTGTTTCTGAGCATCAACCAGGGCCGGCGTAAAGATGTTGGATATTTTATCGTATTGACGGTTGGTTTTTGGCAGGTCCAGATATTCGCTGTGCGCCCGGCCAACATGCAGATTGATATTGACACAAATCCCATAGCGGGCCAGTTGGTCGATAAAAAAGTCGAGCCTGTCCAGCGCTTCAGGGCTAATAGTTTTTCCATCCTCAGCGTTCCACAATCCTCGGGGCCATCGTGCGCTGTCCATATGGTGGCATCGGACGGTATTAATGCCGGCCGCAGCCAGACGGGCGGCGATATACGGGGCATCCTCATGGCTTGGCATATTTGCCCCAAATGACAAATTCACACCCCAAAGCCTTACCCGTTCGCCGCTTCGATAGAAGTGTCCATCCTGCGCCTGCAAACGATTACTGTCGGTCATGACAGGCTCAATTGATGTAACAGCAATCAGCGAATCGGGATTTGGTTTTGCAGAAATTACGAATGGGACCATCTCCCCTGCCATCGACGCCCTGCAAACAAGAACACAGGTTATAAGCACAGGAATAAGAAATTGTCCCGTGCGTTTTGTTCTCATGCTACTTCGGGGTATGCTGTAATGTTCCCGATATCTCATAGAAGCCTCCTATCCAAATAAAATGAACTGGATTTATTTTTAATTACTTTTTCTTAACACTTAATTTTGGGAAAATTCATATCAGATGATATAGCCTGCGCTCGGCACTATCAACAGAAAAAACAGCCTCTTCGGCCTTCATGTCGTATTATTCATTACAGAATTTATAACGAAGCTTGCATTAAAACCGGCCAGAGAATATGATGGGGTGCAAATATCAAACAATAACTATCAGGTACGGAGTATCCAATGGCGCATAAATTCATCAATGAGATTAATCCGGGAGAAACAATCGACGATATTTATATTGTTAAGGACCCGATTTTGCGGAGCACAACACGAGGCGATTTATATATAGCGATGTTCCTTCAGGACCGCACAGGACAACTGAACGGTCGGATGTGGCAGGCAACCGAAACGATTTATAAGGCACTGCCAAAACCCGGCTTCGTTCATATACAGGGCCGAAGCGAGCTGTACCAAAACAACCTGCAAGTCATCATAAATAATATCAGCATCGTCGATACAAGCAACGTCTGCATAGACGACTTTCTTGCACAAACGGACAAAGACACAAAACAAATGTTCGAGGACATAAAACAGATAGTAAGCCAGGTAAACAATCCACAATTGAAAGCTCTGGTCGGGGCTTTCCTGAATGATGCCGAGTTAATGGACAAATTTCAGAAAGCACCGGCAGCAATAAAAATGCATCATAATTATATCGGGGGGCTGCTTGAGCATACCCACAATATGCTGCGGGTAGCCAATGCGATATTACCGCTTTATCCGGACGTACAGGCCGACATGGTTTTAGCAGGCATCTTTCTTCACGATATCGGCAAGACCGAAGAGCTTTCTTATGATATGGCATTTTCATACACCGATTCAGGCCAGCTAATCGGTCATATTTCCAAGAGCCTTGTAATGATAAATCAAAAGGCTGATACGCTAAGAAGCAAGGGAACACAAATCGACCAGACGGTACTGGATACTATCGGGCATATTATACTCTCGCATCATGGCCAATATGAATTCGGCTCGCCAAAACTTCCGGCAACGGCTGAGGCATTTATGGTATATTATATCGATGATCTGGATGCCAAAATGAACCAGGTAACTACGCTAATTGAAAGTGATACGAGCGATTCAAACTGGACCGGCTGGCATAACGCTTTGCAAACCAAGCTTTACAGAAAACGTATCGAATAACAGGCAATTGACTCAACTCCTGGAAAAAGCTGGAATTCGGAGAACTTATTTAGATGCTCTGAGAACGGTCTCTCTCCAGGACAATGCCGGAAAAACGCCAGATTTTTCTGAACTGCTTATGGGGTATCGACATCATACCTGCCATAGGGTCGGCCACAGTTACGGTGTCGTCGGAGACTTCCAGGACGGCCAGACAGTGGTCCAGAAGGAACGAGTCCTTTACCATAGCCAACGTAAGGCCGGCATTTTTGAGCTGTTCAATTGAATCAAATCGACGGTACTTACATCTCAGGCCGGCCGGGCCATAACGATTGTTGAGCGCAGAGGAAAGGCAGGCAGGAAGTGTTCCTGCGACCGGACTGGTATGCGAAAGTACGGCAATTTCCCCCTCTTCGGCAGACAAACCTAATTTCCCAAGAGCTGTAACGGCCGCCGCCGGGCCGCAGGTGTAATCCGTACTCTGAAAACAGACACCATTGGAACTAAGCCTTGTTTGAATATTGGACAGATGGTCCTTAATCAAAGCCGGAACAAGAAAAGGCAAAACCGAGTACCAGATTACGACCCCAACCATCAGGAAGCAAACCAGAACTTTTTCGATTTTACGCGGCAGACGTGAAAGCGGAACGGTCAGACCCATTGTAACAGCAAAAGATAATACGATGAACTTAATCCGCCCGGCTACAATCCAAGTGAACGGCCGGACAAAGTGCAGCTCGTTATTGTACCTGGTAAGAACCATTATAAGGACGAGTGAAAATGGCAGAAAATACCCTAATACCCAATAGGATTTACGAAGACCTGAAAAGACTCTGCCAAGAAAAACACCAAACAAGGCTACCAGAACAACTCCCGCGGTTTCAAACCATGGATTCAATACTATATCTCCATAGAATTTATATTTTCGCTTTGCATTATACCAAATTAAGATGGATAAATCAAGGAAATTATTAAGCGGCTTCTCCGGATTAAAGAAACAAGCGTTCATTTTTGGCCTTTCGACAATTGGGTTTGTTTTGGGTTTGTTTTGGGTTAAATTGGCTTTGAATTGGCTTTGAATTGGCTTTGAATTGGCTTTGAATTGGCTTTGTTTTTTGGTGGCCAGAATGGCCATTTTCTTCATAATGCCTTGTGGTAAATAAGTTTGCGCTCATTTTGTCATTTCTTAAATTGGGTTTGTTT
>JACNGQ010000098.1 GCA_014384025.1 Planctomycetota bacterium
CCCGCGACATGAGTAGCATGATTAGAAAAAGTAGAAATACCGGATGTGTCACCAAATATTACTCTACCAGCTAATTCCTGATGTGTAGGGCGTACATGACTTTCGCCGGTGCTATCGCTGGCTTCCCAGATACCCACAGCCAAACCGTTTCCAGTCAAGTCTAAGCCTAAACCACCCCCAGACCATAACTGGTCTGTATTAAGTGTATCGGCAGCATCAATATTTGTAGGCAGGGCCAAGTTTAACTCCGAAGGAGTTGGCCCGGACCCTAAGAACAAAATCTGCCCTTCTGGCAATACAATGGCACTATTCTGAACCGGAAGGAGATTCCCTGTCAGGTAGCTGCCTTGTATGGCCATATCGCCCAGTGTAACTGGAGGTCCCCTGATCTCGATAGAGGTGTTTTCTTCAATGCTTATATTATCATCGTTATAAATCAGCGGAATGTAGCCTTCAGTTATACCAAGGCTTTCTATATCTCCGTCTGAATCACTCAAGAGCAAAACGACATCATTGTTGACTTGAGCAGAACCAATATTATCAATACCCAAATCCGCACCGGCTGACCCGTCATTTGCATCAGCATCATCTACTAATAGAGTAAAGACTGGCTTATAAGCTTCGATGTCGGGATTGACAGGCTGGGCAACTTCTAGGCTAATCTGCTCCTCAACCTGTTCGTTTGTATTCAGCAGCTCAGCATATTGAATTTCCTGCTGCGTATTGTTAAGAAGGGTATCCTGAAGTGGATCAGGATTAATATTAAGTAAACTATCCGCCGAAAGCAGAATCCGCGGTTCAAGCTGCTCAAGCTGGATCAGGGGGTTAACTAAGGTGGAATGTTTATTCCCAATTCCAAGTTGTTTTCTTGTCTCAAACATAATTATATCAATGTTACCTCGCACAAACATTGGAATAAAACCACGCCACAGTATTAATATCACATAAATTAAGACTTTGCAAGTAAAATATGCAGGATTTTTACGGTTATTAACTATTAACGCTATTTACAAGTATTTTTTAAGAAACTAATCCTAATTTTTGGGCAGAGGCCGAAAAAACAACCTTGTTTTCAGGCTAATAATCGTGATTTCTAAAAACCTATACACGACGTTAATTATTAATAAAATCATTATTTGCTTTAGACAGATGACAGAGAAATGATTGCTCGCAAATCTTCGGATTGCAAGAAGATATAAAAATGGAGCCAATGGGATTCGAACCCACGACCTCTTGCATGCCATGCAAGCGCTCTCCCAACTGAGCTATGGCCCCGGTTGATTTATTATTTGTTATTTTCTATTTACTATTCTTATCTTTTATTTGTATTCTAAATAATTATCGGTAAGTAATCAATAAAGAATATTAAGAAAAAAAGATTGTGATTAAAAGACAAAAAATATTCATAACAGGCCGGGTACAGGGGGTAGGTTTCAGGCCGGCTGTGTATAGATTAGCGCGCGATTTGGGTCTGTACGGTGTTGTATATAACGACACAAAAGGCGTTACCATCGAATTACAGGGCAAAAAAGAAAAAATAGATGAATTCTTAGCCAGATTGCAGTCGGATTCCGACAAACCGACTCTGGCAAAAATAAAAACCTGCGATGTGGTTGAGATGCCGGTTCTCGAAGCAGAAGGCAAATTCACCATACAAACCAGTGATTCGCAAGGAACGCCGCTGTCGCAGGTAACCGTTGATATCGCCACCTGCCGGGATTGCCTTACCGAGATAGCGGACAAAGAAGATTTTCGGTATGGCTATCCGTTTATAAACTGCACCAACTGCGGGCCGAGATATTCAATAGTCAAAAATATTCCATACGACAGATCTAATACCACGATGTCTGTCTTCAGGATGTGCGAAAAATGTGCCGCTCAATATACAGAGATTACCGACCGTCGCTTTCATGCCCAGCCGGTTGCTTGTGGTGAATGCGGGCCGGCAGTCCGGCTGACAGACAAACATGGAAAAACAATAGAAACACAAACCGATAAGGTTATCGCCGAAACCGCGCGCTTATTGTCGGCCGGAAAAATCGTGGCAATAAAAGGTATCGGCGGGTTTCATTTAGCGGTCGATGCTCTTAACAACAAGGCTGTCGAAAGATTGCGGCTTCGCAAGAAGCGGGACCATAAGCCGTTTGCTATGATGACCGATTCAATTGAAAAGGTAAAAAAATACGCACTTGTTAGCCAACAAGCAGAGCAGCTCTTAAAGAGTCCGCAAAGCCCGATTGTTTTGTTGCCTCAAAAAAGAAACTGCTACATAGCTCCATCGGTTGCCGAGGGTGTTAATACTTATGGCTTTATGCTTTGTTATGCACCGCTACACTATCTTTTATTCGAACAGTTAAATGCCCGCGGAATAGATATTCTGGTAATGACCAGCGGTAATATCTCCGACGAACCGTTGATTTGTAAAAACGAATTGGCTCTTGAGCGGCTGGCTTACATTGCGGATGCTTTTTTAATGCACGACAGGGAAATTTTCAGACAGGTTGATGACTCGATTGTTCACCTTATAGGCGAAAAACCGGTTCTTTTAAGAAGGGCCAGAGGATATGTGCCGGGCCCAATCTTTGCAGAACAAAACTGTCGGCGGGAAATATTCGCCGCGGGAGCGGATTTAAAAAATACTTTCTGTTTCGCAAAACAAAATCAGTTTATCTGTAGTGAGCATATAGGCGACCTCGAAGACGCAGAGGTCTATCATCACTACATCAATTCAATCGAACATCTGCGAAATTTATTCGAAGTTAAGTCGGAAATTGTAGCATGCGACCTTCACCCCGGCTATCTTTCCACGCAATATGCCCTGTCGCAGGCCGGTCCGAAAGTAATCAAAGTTCAACATCACTGGGCTCATATTGCCTCAGTTTTGGCTGAGCACGGTCTTGGCGGGCCGGTCATCGGATTGGCAGCGGATGGTACCGGCTACGGAACAGATGGAGCTGTCTGGGGCTGCGAGTGTTTGATAGCATCATTGGAAAAATTTGAGCGGTTCGGCCATTTGGCTTATTACCAGTTGGCAGGAGCAGATAAGGCAAGCAAAGAAGCTATAAGACCTGCTCTGTCATTATTACAAAAAGTATACGGCAGAAAATTTGATTTACGGGAATTCGAGTGGCTTCTCAAACGGATCGAGCCTGATATAAACAGGCTGCATATTATATCAGAACAGCTTGAAAAGAGTGTCAATTGCGTAGAGACTTCAAGCTTAGGGCGTGTTTTCGATGCGGTTGCCGCCATGCTGG
Source organism: Planctomycetota bacterium (assembly GCA_014384025.1). Taxonomy (GTDB): domain Bacteria; phylum Planctomycetota; class Phycisphaerae; order Sedimentisphaerales; family Anaerobacaceae; genus NIOZ-UU13. The sequence continues at coordinate 3,258 of JACNGQ010000098.1, forward strand.
GCTTAGGTAGCTATAACAATTTCGAAGCACAATTACCGATGGCACTGGAGGCGGCAATTGCCGACGAGATTGAAGAGCATTATGATTTTGAACTAATAAACATCTCCGGCGAGCCTGTGCAGCTTGATTTTGGCAGGATGATTAAGCAATTAATAACTGACATCAGAGACAACATGAGCGTCGCAGTTATCTCATCAAAATTTCACAACTGCCTTGCCGCAGGCCTGCTCGAAATGGCCAATTCAGCGAGAGAAAGCACAAAATTAAATACGGTTGCACTAAGCGGCGGAGTGTTTTGTAATCGATATTTGATTATTCGCTGCATTAAACTCTTGAAAAAAGCTGGTTTTTCCGTATTATTTAATCAGGACGTCCCGTCGAACGATGGTGGAATATCGCTGGGCCAGGCGGCAATCGCCGCAAAGCTCAGTTGAAGCACCACCAAACAAGTTTGAGGGTACCGCCATGATGAAATACTAAAATATGAACAATGAGGTAACATATGTGTCTGGCAATACCGGCAAGAATAATTGAACTGGATGGGGACAGGGCTGTTGTAGATGCTATGGGCAACCGCTGGAAGGCCAAAACTACCCTTCTGCCGGAAGCCAAATTAGGGGATTTGGTGTTGATACATGCCGGCTTTGCCATCTCACTCGTCGATGAAGAAGAAGCAAAAAAGACCTGGCAGATTATTGCAGAAATTAACGAACTCCAGGACACACCAGATAAGATTTCCGGATAAGCGTTATTACGGACAGCAACGGGACCTATGTTCGCACAGGAATGACAGCGTTAAATTATGCTCGATAGAATTCACAAAGCACAGAATCTTTGCCAGGCCGCCTGTAAGCAATTAGGCCGGCAAATTAATATAATGGAGGTTTGCGGTACTCACACGGTCTCTATTTTCCGAAGCGGTATAAGGTCAACTTTGCCGAAGGAATTGAAACTCTTATCCGGGCCGGGCTGCCCCGTCTGCGTTACAGACCAGGGCTATATCGATATCGTTCTGCAATTAGCGGACCGAGACGATTGTTTAATCGCCACGTACGGTGATATGATTCGAGTTCCCGGCAAAAACAGCTCGCTCGAAAGAAAGCAGGCAAAAGCCAACATCAAAGTTGTTCTCAGCAGTGAAGATGCACTGCAATTGGCTAAAGACAATCCTGATAAAACAGTCGTGTTCATTGCGGTAGGTTTTGAGACCACTGCTCCGGCCACCGCCGTGGTAGTAAAAGAGGCGGCTGAAGAGGGAGTCGATAATTTCTGTATTTTGAGCGGACACAAACTGGTTACTCCCGCGATGCGGGCACTTTTGAGCGCAAAAAATGACAAGATAGATGCCTTTCTTTGTCCCGGGCACGTCAGTGTGATAATCGGGTACGGGGCTTTTGCCGAGATTGTGGAAGATTTTAATCGGCCGTGCGTTGTGGCCGGCTTTGGACCGCTGCAAATAATGGAAGGGCTCGGCGAAATTTGCCGGCAGCTCGCATCAGGTAAAGCCGAATTAAAATCAATATATGATGCGGTGGTTACCAAAGAAGGCAACATCGCTGCACAAAAAATCGTAGCCGAGTGCTTTGAGGCGGTTGACGGCTACTGGCGGGGACTTGGAAAGATAAACAAAAGCACGCTCAAATTAAAAGAAAAATACAGCCGATTCGACGCCTTTACACGATTCAAAATCAACGAAATACCAAGCGAAGAAAAAACAGGATGTCGATGTGGTGAAGTATTGTGCGGATTGATAGACCCAACAGAATGTGGACTATTTGGAAAAAATTGTACACCGCAGGAACCTATTGGGCCTTGTATGGTAAGCTCCGAAGGGGCTTGTGCGGCGTGGTTTAAATACGGCCGGGAAAGAGCACATTAACTGATGACTGAAGCTAAAAACGACAGAATCCTGCTTGCACACGGCGGCGGCGGACAACTAACGGATGACCTAATCCGCCATCATATTCTGCCAAGCTTAAATAATGAAACTCTGTCGGAGTTGGGGGATTCGGCAAAGCTGAATGTCACTTCGAACTCGCTGTGCTTTACTACCGACAGCTACGTTGTAAAACCATTATTCTTCAACGGCGGGGATATCGGAAAATTAGCTGTCTGCGGAACAGTAAATGATTTAGCTGTCGCCGGTTCGAGGCCTGTAGCTCTTTCGTTGTCATTGATAATCGAAGATGGTTTTGAATTTAAATTACTCGACAGGATTTTAGCCAGTATCGGCGAAACCGCCCGCCAAAATAATGTCAATATTGTTACCGGCGATACCAAAACGGTTGAAGCCGGTGCCGCCGACAGGATTTTTATAAACACGGCGGGGATCGGAATAAAGCTGACCGGCGCGGATATGGGATTTGCGAAGATAGCCGTCGGGGATAAAATCATTATCAACGGCTCTATAGGCGATCACGGAATGACTATTATTTCACAGCGGGAGGACATCAAATTTCAATCGCAAATGCAAAGTGACTGTGCAGCTCTGGCGGGCTTAACCTGCGAACTTTTGGAAAATACGAGCGGCATAAAATTTATGCGGGATCCGACGCGAGGCGGCCTGGCCGCGAGTCTTAATGAAATATCGAGAAGCAGCGGGTTGAGCATAGAAATTCGCGAAGTTGATATACCGATCAAGCCCGTGGTGCAGGCGGCCGCCGATATGCTTGGATTCGACGTGCTGACAATCGCAAATGAAGGTAAATTTATAGCGATTGTCTCGCCGGAATCAGTGGATGACTGCATGAGAATTTGCAAAAATCATCCGTTGGGTAAAGATGCAAAAGTAATCGGTGAAGTTTGCCAAAGCAGTGATGTGCCTCTGGTGGAAATGATAACGCAAATAGGCGGAAAAAGAATTGTGCAGATGCCGTACGGGCGGGAACTGCCGAGGATATGCTGATGCACGAAATGTCGGTGGCCGAGAGCCTGCTTACGATAATATCAGATGAAGCCGCAAAACATAACGCCAGGCCCGTCGGCGCCAGAATCAGTTGCGGGACGCTTAACCCTATCAATGACGAAGTGCTTTGTTTTGCTTTCGATGCAATCACTAAAGGCACATCGTATGAAGGTATGAAACTTCAAGTAGAGCACAAGCCGATACAGGCTCAATGCAGGAAATGTAATGAAAAGTTCGATATCGAATTTTCGTCTCCGGAATGTTCGAAGTGCGGCAGTGAAGATTTTGTGCTGATGCCTGATGCACCTTTGATACTTGAAGAAATAGAATTACAAACGGACTAATACTATGAAAAAGATTGACATTGGTAAGAAAATTCTCATCGAAAATGAAAAGCATGCTTTTGAAAACATTCTGTTTTTAAACGAGCGGAAGAAATTATGCCTGAATATGATATCATCACCCGGCTCGGGCAAAACTACAATCCTTGTCAGAATGATAAGCGACTTAAAGGGTAAAATTAAAGTCGGCGTTATTGAAGGCGACATACAGACCGATATAGACGCTGAGAGAATCAGAGCGACCGAAGCTCCGGCCATTCAGATAAACACCGAAGGCGCCTGCCATTTATCAGCGCCGCAGATAAGCCGGGCACTCAAACAATTACCTGTCGATGATTTGGATTTGATTCTTATAGAGAATGTTGGCAATCTGGTTTGTCCATCGGCTTTTCAGCTCGGAGAAGCCGGCAAGATAGTTGTGCTCTCTGTTGCAGAAGGTGATGATAAGCCGGTAAAGTATCCCGCCATTTTTGCAAAGTCAAAGGTGCTCCTTATAAACAAAATTGATTTGTTGGCAGGCGGGCATGTGGATTTTAATCTCGAAAAAGTAATAGCCGATGCCCGCAAACTAAATAAAGACATTAAGATTTTCCCGATATCAGCCAAAACCGGCCAAGGTATGGACGACTGGTATAAGTGGCTGCTAAAATCAATTGAAACAAACAGCATGTCCCAATAATATACGCGCTATTCGCCATTCGCTGTTGACTTTGACTGGTAAAGACCATGTTTGCGGATATATTCAGCAACGGATGGATTGAGCATATCAGTTATATCCCTCCCGGCAGCTAATCTATCCCGTATTTTCGTGCTGCTTATATCAACCAAAGGGGTTTGGATGATATTTTGCTGGAGTTTTTCGATGCGTTGAGGGCCCCATTGAGGCTCATATTTGCTAAAATCGGGTGGCACGCAGCCTGCCCGGTACATAGTAGTAAGAATACAGGTATCAATCAGCTCGACAATCTGGTACCAATACATTAAATCATCTATGCTGTCGGCGCCGACGAGCCAATGCATTAAAGTATCACCACCATATTCGTCCTGAAACTGCCTTACTGTCTCTAAGGTATAGCTCGGCGCAGGTTTTTTCAATTCGCAATCACTGACCTCGAAAGTCCTTTGTTCAGCAATTGCAAGAGTTATCATTTTAAACCGATGTTTGTCATTCGCTTTTGGCAGAAAACCTTTAAGCGGAGAACGCTTTGCAGGAATGAAAATGATTTTCTCTGCGCCAATGCGCCTGGCCGCATCTTCAGCAACAGTAGTATGACCGAGATGAACCGGATCAAACGTGCCGCCAAACAAAGCTATTTTTCTTTTTAACATAAATAATTAACAGCTAAAATGTGTTTTGTTGAAAAAATATTACAAAAGATATTAAAATACTTTAACAGGAAATAATGTCGACAAACAGTAAAACATTTAAATTGTAAAGTCGTTTTTATTTTCTTATCGCTTTACATCAACCCATAAAAACATATGACTGAGTGACATAACAAAAACCTTTTTTAATAATCAAAAACGCCGAATTTTCTCTATAAGTTAAATAAATCGCTTCCTGCAAGGCTAATTCAAACAAAGCAACTTTTTCAGTTTTATTAAAAACGTGAGATATAGTAAAACATTTTTCATCATTTAATTAATGTCTATGGTAAACAAAATATGAAGTTATGTAAAATACCCAAGACAATATTTTTATCAAGTATTGTTAAACTTTTAGTCGATAAAAAATAATATGAAAAATAATTTACTTTTTTGTATATTTTTTTAACAAAGTTTTTTATTGTAAACGCTATCGTAATGTTAAGTAAGAAAACGTAAAAAGGATTTTTGGTCAGCCAAAAGGAGGTGACTCAATAATGGCAAAGAAGAAAGCAAAGAAGAAAGTAGCAAAGAAAAAAGCAACGAAGAAGAAAGCAACAAAGAAGAAAGCTGCAAAGAAGAAAAAATAGCGTAGCAACTTGATCAAAAGCTCGCATGGTTTTTGGCGAGTTGTTTGAGCCGCAATCAGCGGCGGCATGTTATGCGAAAATGGAAGGTTTTGTTAATAATACAAACCCTTCCATTTTTTTATTTGCAGAACCACGCGTATAGCTGCTTCACAACAGTTCCGAATGAAACAATTCCTCCTGCATCTCGTTAGTAAGCGCATTCTTGCAATTGGCGAATAATTCTTTATAATATTGGCCGATATTGACGTGAATTCTGTTAATTTTATATGTTTATTTGCAAAGAGAACAAAAATATGGACTATTTTGAGTACAAAGAAGGCAACTTGTTCGCGGAAAACGTAAGCGTTGAGACAATCGCACAGGAGGTCGGTACTCCGGTGTATATCTACAGTAAGGCCACCTTCATAGAGCATCTGCACAAAATTCAGCAGGCATACAGCCAGATCGATACCACGATTTGCTATTCCGTCAAGGCCTGCGGCAATATAAATATTCTCAAATTTATGGCCGAGGCTGGCAGCGGATTTGATATCGTCAGCGGCGGGGAGTTGTACCGTGTTATGCAGGCCGGCGGCGATCCTTCACAAATCGTCTATGCCGGTGTCGGTAAAACCGACTCTGAAATCGTTGAGGCATTAGAAGCGGACATTGGTTATTTCAATATCGAATCAGAGGCGGAACTTGAAAACCTCATTCGTTTAGCCTGTCAACAGGGAAAACAAACCAAGGCGGCTCTGCGTGTAAATCCCGATGTTGAATATAAAACTCATGCTTTTCTGAAAACAGGTAAAAAAGAAACAAAATTCGGAGTCGATATCGAGCGGGCACTGAAAGTCTTTTCCGATTACGGCGACAACGCCGCGGTAAATCTCTGCGCAATTCATGTCCACCTGGGAACTGGCGGCAAAAAGATTGACCCGTATGTTGAAGCTGTTAAAAAAGCCCTGCCCCTTATCGACAAGCTCCGCAGCAATGGCCACACTATAGAAGCTATCGATCTTGGCGGGGGCTACGGCGCCGATTACGAATCCAACAGCGTCCCTTCAGCAGCAGAATATGCTTCAGGAATCGTACCGCTGCTGAAAGACAAGAACATCAAACTTATCCTTGAGCCGGGCAAAAGCATTTGCGCAAACGCAGGAGTAATGTTAACTCGCGTGCTCTATATCAAGCACGGTGGCAGGAAAAAATTTGTTATAGTCGATGCAGGGATGAACGATTTGATTCGTCCATCGCTATATGACGCATTCCATTTCATTTGGCCTGCAAAGGTTGATCAAAAGTTTGTTCCGCCACAGCGGGAAAAGGATTTGCACCTTGACGGCACTGAAGTTGTTGATGTTGTCGGGCCGATATGCGAAGGCGCCGATTTCTTTGCCAAAGACAGGGCTTTACCGGAAGTGAAACGCGGCGATTTAGTCTCTGTCTTTACCGCCGGTGCTTATGGCTTTACTATGAGCAGCAATTACAACGCTCGCGGACGAGCCGCCGAAGTGCTTGTTGACGGCGACAAATTCTCTGTCATAGGAAAACGCGAGACCTATGAAGATTTAATTGCGCTGGAAAAATAATTACTCGCTTAATATTTCCCTGTTTGTTGCCCGATTGACGACTTACTGATGATTAACATAATGCAGGATATTTAATCAGTGACCCGTATTTCTTAATATAAACAAAATACCTAAAAGGCAGAGCAGGAGCACTGCGGCCCTCAATATGCGCATGAGTTGAGTTCTGGGCTGTATAAGACGCCAAACAAAGGCCCAAAGTACTACAATAAGCGAAATACGTAAAATAAAGGATATAATGTTTGTAAACATATCAAATTATATCCTATTTTAACATGCCAAGTCAAGTGCAAATTGCCCATTTTAACTCCTGGTAATCAAAAAATCAGCGTGCTCTGCAAGCTTATTAGCCATATCTTCGAGGAAAAAATCCACCTATCGCAGAAATTGAGAGCGATTGATGATAATAGGCTTTCAAGTCAGCCAGGCAACACTCACCCTTACAGTAAGAACCCTGCTTGAATTGGAGAATACATCTTAAACTGTTTCACTACGCATTTCTGTATCCCCAATTCACAGAGATGTAAAAAAACTACTTTATTTTCCAACAATTCTCCGCTTGACGGATTAAAGAAATAAAGCAAAAATTATAAAATATGTTAACAAATATCCTCATAATTTCTCCTCGTCGGCAACTCGGCGATTAACCGCCCTTTCAATACTGATATGCAGGTTGTTATTAATATTTATATCGAAATACCCAAATATACGGGACTTTTGTCGGCCGCAATGTCTGTTCAAATCCTATCCATAAATTAAAGAAGTTTTATAAAATATGCCGAGAACATTTTTCAGTGTGATAGTAATTCGTTGTTTTTATTACTTAAATTTAGGAGAGTAAAGATGCGATTTCTTGAAGAAGCAAAAAGATGGGTTGGCGAGATTACTGAAATATTTTTATTGCTGATTGCCCTTGGGATTACGGTTGAAATCCTATTTGGCCAAACGGTTCCCTTCTTTGGTGGAGAGAACGGAATAGTTTCAAACATCACCGTCCTGCTTGGCACTCTGGGTGACAACGGCCTCGTCGGCCTGATTGCACTGGCGATTATTTTCTTCCTGTTTCATAGAAGACAACCTGTTCATCATCACCAGGGATAGCTTAAAGCCTTAGAAAAATTAGCGAGAGCCAATTGGTGGCACCGTCATTTTGAGTACTACGACTTTTTTAACTCAATGACTGTGCTATCGGTTGGCTCTTGATTTCCACAGAAATGCAATAGATTTACAAGCATCTCTTGAGACCACCAGTCAGGTTGTTTTCGTTTTGTGTGTATTGTTTCCCTTAAAGGCAATTGCCCCGCAATTAACTCCCAGCGCACACCGGATTGATAGTAAGGATTAGTACACAAGTGAATATTGCCCGGCTTGCATGACCAGGTTATTTCTGCTTAAAGGAATTGACAAGCTGGTAGATCAGAAATTTCGTTCGACAAAGCCGGTATCGATTTTATTTTTGACGAAAAGATTGTGAGAGAGGATGTCAAGGCAGGCGGGTATCGTTGTCTTGATCGGCTCGATAATAAACTCCCTCAAAGCCCTTTTCATTGTAGCAATGGCTTCTGTCCGCGTTCTTTGATGGACAATGAGTTTGGCAATCATCGAATCGTAGGTCGGCGATACGGTCCAGCCCTGATGAACGTGCGTATCAACTCTAACGCCGGGGCCGCCGGGTAGAATTAAACGGGTAATCTTGCCCGGTGAAGGTGCAAAATTATTTTCAGGGTCTTCGGCATTAATCCGGCATTCAATGGCCACGCCCGTATGCTTAATGTTTTTCTGGTTGAGCTTCATAGGCAGGCCGGCCGCAATTTTCAACTGCCACTTAATCAAGTCGTGGCCGGTAACCATTTCAGTAACGGGATGCTCGACCTGAATTCGAGTGTTCACCTCAATGAAATAAAAGTTTTTATCGTTGTCTAAAAGAAACTCAACTGTCGCCGCATTAACATATTTGGCCTTTTTTATAATCTTCAAGGCGGCTTCGGCAAGTTGCCCTCTTGTTTGCTTATCCAGGACTGGACAGGGTGATTCCTCTATCATCTTTTGATGTCTTCGCTGAATGGAGCAGTCTCTTTCATAAAAGTGTAAAGCGTTGCCGTGTGCGTCAGCCATGACCTGGACTTCGACGTGACGAGGCTCAACTATAAACTTTTCCAGATAGATGCTTCCGTCACCAAAGGCGGCTTCGGCTTCGGCTCGGGCTGAATTAAATGCCGAGCGCAGGGTAATGTCGTTATGGACAACTCTCATCCCCCGTCCACCCCCGCCGGAGGTAGCTTTTAATATTACAGGATAACCCATCTTGTTTGCCAGTTCCAGCGCCATCGACTCCGTATCGAGAGCGCCATCGGAACCGGGCACTATCGGAACACCCGCCTTGCTCGCCAGCTTGCGGGCCTGGATCTTATCGCCAAGCAGCTGCATCGCCTCAACGGGAGGGCCAATGAATGTTATACCGCAGTCTCGACATATCTGGGCAAAGTTTATGTTCTCAGCCAGGAAGCCATAACCTGGATGAATCGCCTCAACGTCGCTAATCTCAGCGGCACTTATAATACGGGGTATATTCAGATAACTTTTTGCACAGTCGGCCGGCCCGATACAAATAGCTTCATCGGCCAACTGCAGATATGATGCGTCCCTGTCAGCCTCTGAATAAACCACAACCGCCTCAATATTAAGCTCGTGACAGGCACGAATGATACGAAGTGCAATTTCACCTCGATTGGCTATCAAAATCCTTGAAAACATAATTTATTTTATGATTTTCTATCGTCTATTTACTATTGTTTGTTATGCCTCAATATTCAATTATCCTGCCGTCCTTGTTTCAATAATCAAAAGCAAATTATCAGTCCGGTTTGACCTTGAAAAGCACCTGGCCGTACTCAACGGCCTGGCCATTCGTTACAAGCACTTCAACAATCGTGCCACTGGTCTCGGCTTTTATTTCATTCATAACCTTCATTGCCTCGATTATGCATACAACCGTCTGGGGATCGACCGTCGAGCCTGCTTCTACATAATGTTCGGAATCGGGGCTTGGTGTTGCGTAATATGTCCCGACAAGAGGTGATTTTATTTCCACCAAAGTTTCTGAAGACCCAGTGGCCTGAGTGGCGTAAGTGTGAATCAGAGCTTCAGCACCTCCTGCCTGGATATGTTGCGCCGAGCCAAGTTCCGGCCTTATCGCAGGCACGCCACTTAGTACTCCGCCCACAGGGGGATGAGGATGTGAGCGCTTTAAAAATATCTTGTCGTCGCCATGTTTTATTTCGACTTCAAGAAGCTCATTCTCTTTCATTATCTCAATGATTTCTTTAATTTTCTTCAAATCAGTATCTTTATCCGCCATCGTCGCAACCTTTCCATGCAACAGGTATTGCTTAATCCGATTGAGTATAACTAAAAGAAGTGTTTTTGCAAAACAATTTTTTTGCAGCATCTGTGAGTTAACAAATCCAGCTATATGTCTATTGTAAATTATGCCGGACAGCCCTGTCTTTTCTGGAAGCTATATCGCTCAAGGTTCGCGATTAATGGGAAAACAATAAAAACTTGAGCTTCTGGTTTGTTCTCTTGATCTAAGGAAGTATTTCAAAGGCAACTATTGTAATATCGTCAATTTCAGACGGCTCAATTTTCTGATTATGGGCAATCGTGTTAAGTTTGTCCATCATCTCTACAACAGGCAAATCTTTGACTTCGAGAAATTCATCGCTGAAACCAAAGCCGGTTGTGTCATTGAAGTTACCTATGAATGGCTCTGCCCCGTCGGAATACACCAGCAGCTTGTCACCGCGCTGAAGCTGCACGGTCTGCTGGGTATATTCAGCCTGTTCAAAAACTCCCAGCAGGGAGCCGCGTATCTGGAGCTGCTCGGGCTGCTGTCCAGGCCTGATGAGGATTGGATAGGGATGCCCGGCACGGGCGTATGTGAGCTGTAGTGTTTTTGTATTAAATAGACAATAACAGCAGGTGGCAAACTGATAACCCGAGAGTTTCTGCGCCGCCATTCGCACGTTCAGATTGCTTATAACCTCCGTAGGTGGAAATATACGGTAATTGCTTTCGTAAGTTTCTCGCATCATCAATGCCTGTTTTACAAATATTGTCAACAGTGCCGCAGGCATGCCGTGCCCCACTACATCAGCTATATAAAAGCCGATGTGCTGCTCATCGACACGGACCATATCGTAAATGTCACCCGAGACCCACTCGGCGGGCATAAAAAGACTGGCCCATTGCACTTCATCGGTATTGGGGATCTGAGTGGGAAGAAAATCCTGCTGCACAAGACCGGCTAAACGAAGCTGTTCCGCAAGATTATCTGCGAGGCTTTTCGTCATTGAAAGCTGTTCGGCCAGTTTGTTCCTGTGAATTCTAAGCACATGCTTTCGTGGAACCAATGGCTTTGTCGTAATTCCAGAGCTGTGTTTACGATACGCAAGATTTGCACTTATTTTGGCCCACAACTCATCTGTGGAAACGGACTCCATGCTGTTGACCATGGAAAAACTCGTTTTGGACGGGGATATGGAAAAACTTTTTACAGGCACCTCCTGGCGGTCTGTAAGTATAATCATACCTATATTTTCTATCTCAAGGGATTCGATGATTCGGGCCAGTTGTTGCTGCTGTGAAGAATTCGCTTCCTTAGTATCGATAATAACGGTCCCAATCAAAAAGAGCCTGTCACGCACATTGGCAAACTTGTCTATTGGAAGAATGTGGTAAGAGAGCTTCCTTTTTTTCAAAAGTCGTTTTATTTCAGACGGAACATTGCTTTGATTTGTTAAATACAAAACATCTGTAAAGCTTTTGTCCTGTTCGATAGCGGTAAGTAAATTTATTTTTCCCATTTCACTCGTTCTTCTTATTTTATTATGAGACCTTCAACAGACGTCTATTTGTTAATTTCCGGTATTTCATTGATTTTTTCGCCGTTAAATACCATTCATTAACATCTTATTGCTGTCCATTAGCTAATTTTCGGCTTGTTAAGGGCAGTACTTTTGAATTATTTTTGCTTTTTATATGTTCGTAAAGGCCGGCAATTTTGTGCTGTTCGCCCAGGTGTTGTCTTTCAGACCATTTATCAGTATCGGAACCGAAATTAACAAAAAAAGAAATGGTTAGACTTTGCTGTTGGTCAAACGGGACGAATATAGCAGGCCAAAAAAAATCTACATCAACCGGTGAAAATTGCCGAGCCGATACGAAGGATGGTTGCTCCCTCTTCGACTGCGATTTTGTAGTCTGAGCTCATGCCCATACTTAGCTCGGTAAAATGATGACCGACAATTTTTTCTCCGCGCATCTCGACAAATAATTCTCTTGCTCGAATAAAACATGCTCGAACAATATCCTTATTATGAGTCAATGGGGCCATTGTCATTAAACCAACCAGTTTTAAGTTCGGCAGCGTCTCTATCTGCTCCGCCAGATGTGTTGCCGCACCTACCGGAACACCGTATTTTTGCGGTTCGTTGGAAGTATTTACCTGAAGGAGTACTTTGGGGCATAAGTTCAGCTTTGCCGCCGAAGTGTTTATTTCTTCGGCCAAACGGAGTGTATCTACCGTATGTATCAGACAGGATATAGGCAGGACATGCTTGACCTTGTTACGCTGAAGATGGCCTATCATATGCCAATTGATGTTTTTAGGCGGGTGCGGTTCGCCTTCTGGTCTCCGGAAAAAATCATCTAACTCAGTGGAAACTTTTTTTAATTGCTGAACGCGATTTTCTCCCAGGTCGGTGAAGCCCAGACGAATCACTTCTTGTACGGCCTCGATTGTTGCTGACTTGGTTACGATAACGAGTTTTACCTCACTGGGATCTCTGCCGACACGGGCGCAGGCAGAGTTAATGTTGCCCTCAACATGTTTTGTTTTCTCAGAAATTTTTATCATAGCTGAACAACCAAAAAATAAACAAATAATCTACTCCAAACATAAGTATATACCCAAAATATCAATCTGTTAAAACTTTTACCAGCATAAAAGCCAACAAGGCAAGATTTTTAACGCTTTTTTCATTCACTAAGCCTTATGAATTGACAACTTCAACGACTTATCGGTCGTCACTAAACCGGCAAGCACAAACACCTGGAATCTAAGGGTTTACAGATACTATCCAGACAGAAAAATGTTCTAAAAAAAAACAAAAAAAAGTTTTTTAAACTTGCTTTTTATTGCCATAAGTTGTATACTAACACCATTGAGGTTTGATGGGGTGTGGAAATAAACCCCTTGTTTTTCGGTTCTGTTATTTATTCGCTTTGCAGGATTTTCGTAATTTTTTAGCTCTTTAATTATTTGCCTAAAATATAATGCTGTTTTAACAGCCTTATAGACCTCGGCGAGGCAGTGTGGTTCACCGGTCTCCCCCCCAGCCGGAACCACGCCCTCGCCCTTTTTATGCGCATAGTGCTGGACAAATCAATCAAGCTCAGAGTGTCACTTATATTTTTCATTCGCCGCGGATTTGGAGCACTACCCTCCTGCTTCGCGGGCCGTCAAATTCACAGAAAAAAACAGCCTGCCATGTGCCCAGGCTCAAAGATTTGTCCTTTATGAGGACTTGTTCGCTGCAGCCGAACAGAGAGCTTTTGCAGTGAGCATCTGAATTGCCCTCGGAATGCCGATAGCCCGGGCGCCGATGGGGCATTAATTCTTCCATAGTCAAAAGTATATCATGTATCACTGAAGGGTCGGCGTTTTCATTTATCGTAATCCCCGCGGTCGTGTGAGGGCAATAGACTATGACATCACCGTCTGAGATACCCGATTGACTGACAAACGAGCGAACCTGGCTTGTAATGTCAATCATCTGGTTGCGGCTTTGCGTGTTTACGCGGAATTCTTCATGAACGATTTTCATAAGTAATCCTCACATCTGTTCGACAACTTCAATACCCAAAAGTTCACTTAATCCGTGCCTGATAGTTTTTGCGGTTAAATCACAAAGCAAAAGCCTGGTAGGTCTTTTGTCCGGCTCGGCCTTCAGGACGGGGCAATTCGTATAAAACGCGCTGAACTTCTGAGCAAGCTCATAAAGATAGGCGGTCAAATAATTCGGTCTGTAATCGGCTGCTGCCGCCTGCAGCGCCTCGCCGTAGCGAACAAGGTACTTCGCAAGGTCAAGCTCCGCCGGCTCGGTTAAATTCAAAGTCTGTAGGTTTTCAAGCTCTTTTTCAATACTTACATCTTTGTCCAGTGCCTTTCTCTCGATAGATTTAATGCGGGCGTAAGCATATTGCATATACGGAGCAGTATTACCGTCCATTGCCAACATCTTATCGAAACTGAATACATAGTCACTGGTGCGATTGTTTGAGTAATCGGCGTATTTGACTGCGCCAATCCCGACTGCCTTGGCGATAGTCTCTTTTTCGTCCTGCGAAAGCTCCGGATTCTTTTCTTCGACTACCGATTTTGCACGTTCAACCGCCTCATCGAGCAGCTCTTTTAATTTCACATTCTCACCAGAGCGGGTCTTTAACGGCGTGCCGTCCTCCCCTAAAACGCTGCCGAACATAACGTGCGAAAGCTCAACATCATCACCGACCCAGCCTGCCTTCTTCGCTACCGCAAACAGCATCTCAAAATGCAGCTTCTGTCGGGAATCCGTAACGTAAATGATAGCATTAGCTTTTAGCTCGTTAACACGGTATCGCAAAGCCGCCAAATCCGTAGTCGCATAAAGATACGCACCATCTGACTTCTGAATAATAAACGGCAAAGGCTGACCCTCCTTATTCTTGAATCCTTCCGGAAATACACATACCGCACCATCTGAATCAACTGCCAGTCCCTTCTGTTTCAAATCAGCAACTACTCCCGGCAAATCATCTTTATAGGCACTTTCACCTCGAGTATTACTATCGTGAAGACAATATACTCTAAGTTTTCGATATACTTCCTGATGATGTTTTTCTGACTCGCGGACTATCTGTCTCCATATTTCAGTCCATCGCTGATTACCTTTGTGGAGGCCAACAACTGCGTCTCGAGCTTCATTTGCAAAATCTTCATCAGTATCAAATAATTGTTTGGCTTCTCTATAAAATGCCTCAAGATCCGCAAGTATTATGGTGTTTGATACTTTTTCACCTGTTTTGCCAATCTCGATTCGTTTTCTACTAAGCAACGCACATAGCATTCCGAATTGTGTACCCCAGTCACCGATGTGGTTTTGGGGCTTAACGTCATGGCCCAGAAATCTTAGTATATTGCAAATGCAGTCACCTATAATCGTGCTTCTGAGATGGCCAACGTGCATCTGCTTGGCAATATTCGGGCTGGAAAAATCAACGACGATAGTCTTTGGATTACTGACCTTATCAATGCCGAATCTCCGAAGACAACGAGGAACTTGCCCAAGATATTCCTCCTGCACGTAGTGGTTATAAATTTCGACTACAGCCGTTTCAAGGAAATCGGTTTTTAATCGAAGGTTGATAAAGCCCGGCCCGGCAATCTCGAGCGGCTCGCAAATATCGCTAAGGTCCAAATTCTTCACAACCTCTTCGGCGAGCTTGCGGGGATTGGTCTTGAGCTTTTTCGCCAGACCCATTACACCATTGGCCTGATAATCACCGAACTTAGCGTCCGTAGAAGGTCGTACTATTGCAGCACAATTATCGCAACCTGCAGCAGACGCCATCGCTGCACTAATCCGCTCTTCAAGTATGTCTAATACAATTTTCATATTATCTTAATTCTCGAAAGAAAGTTCCCTCTGTCATTCCTGCGAAAGCAGGAATCCAGGAATGTCAGCGATGTATTAAGTGATTAGAGTATAATACAAATCTTCCCAATTCGGATTAAATTGCTCAATCATTTCCATCTTCCATTTTCTTTTCCATTTTTTCATATTCTTTTCTCTGGTGATAGCATCTTGGATATTCCTAAAAATTTCATAATAGACAAGATTATGGACGTCGTATTTCTGAGTAAAGCTTTCTACAAGATTATTTTTGTGCTCATAAACTCTCTTAAGCAAATTGTTTGTTACTCCAATATAGAGGGTTCCATTTTTCTTACTCGCAAGTATATAAACAAAGTATTGTCCCATTTCTCTGGATCCCCGCTTGCGCGGGGATGACAATCATCGCTCATTGTCTTTCTACTTTTATCTCTGT
>JACNGQ010000095.1:0-17191 GCA_014384025.1 Planctomycetota bacterium
CCGGCTCCGGCATCAACTTGATCATGCCATCAGGACGACCCTGAAGTAATATGTTGTGACCACCTCGAAACTTCATATTATTGTTCTGTTACTTACAGTATCGACTAAAGATATTTAATGCATCCATATATATCACAATAAACTCAGTTGTTCAATCAAATGTTAAGCCCTAAGGACGCTTAAACCGTTAGAAAAGAAGCGTTTTCCCAGATGTGAGAATTTTTTTGATGTTAGCCGCTTTACTAAAAGCTGCAGGCAATCATCTCATTTTAAGACAACTTTTATCAATGCTAAAAAAATGCAATTGTTAATATTAATGTGTTACCTTGAATCGGGCATTGAGCTTAAATAGATGCTTCATAGGTAAATTAAGAATTTGTGAAGGCTCAAGTGATAAAGAAGTGCGTATCTGCTCAAGAATACATTCGATCCTTTCTTCGTCAATCGCTATTAAGGTAAACCAAATATTGAAATTATCATTACGAAGATAGCTATGGGTTACTTCAGGAAATTGTCCTATTATTTTGGCGGCTTGCTCGATAACATCCGCCGGGCAATTGACTGCAGCTAAAGTGCTGCAAAAACCTAATTTGCGGGAATCAAGACTTGCTCCAATTCGGCGAACTACCCCTTCGCTTATCAATTTCTGGGTCCTGTCCCAAAGCTCGTCACTGGAGATTTGTAACCTCTGTGCTATGATTTCATAAGGCCTTTCGCTTAAAGGAAAATTATTTTGAAGTGCATCCAGAATCCTGCAATCCTGTTCATCCATAGAATATCCTTCGCAGTATAACAACCATAAACAATTTAATGGTTTATTTATTTACTTCACTGTTTTTATAACGTAATCGGACGTGATTTATATATTGCAACGAAGTACATAACAATCACATCTTTGCACTTGACCCTCGTTGATCCGATTGCTATATATTATATATATGAAGACTGTTGTAATGTAAAGCCAAAGGTTGTGAAAAACCGTCAATTGCCGGCATGTTTATACCTCATACCCTGCCGGAATTCTCAATATTGAGAATGTAAAAATATTTTTGTTTTTTTTATTTTTTCTGAAGGAAGTCAATGTTATACGGAAAAATATACCTTGTTGGTACAGGTCCCGGCGATGTGGAACTAATCACAGTTAAGGGCTACAAGCTAATATGCCAAGCCGATGTCATTTTGCATGACCATTTAATACCGTCTGAGCTATTGAGGCTTGCTAAGCCAGGTGCTGAAATAATATCTGTTGGTAAATTTGCCGGCCGACACACGATGCCACAGGAGCAGATAAATAAACTCTTGATTGAAAAAGCCAGGGACAACAAAGTTGTTGTCAGGCTCAAAGGTGGTGATCCGTTACTTTTTGGCAGAGGCGGCGAAGAGGCCGAAGAATGTGTTCAGGCAGGAGTGGATTTCGAATTTGTACCAGGTGTAACAAGTGCCCTGGCGGCACCCTGCTATGGGGGCATACCACCTACACACAGAGATTGTACATCTAATGTTGCCATTGTTACGGGGCATCGAAAGGATGAAAAGGAAATAGAAATACCCAAAGCCGGAACTATTATCTTTCTAATGGGTGTCGCAAATATTGAAAAAATCATCAAGTCACTTCTTGAAGCAGGCTGGCCGGGCCAGACAAAAATTGCAGCAGTCGAAAAAGGCACCTGCTATGACCAAAGAGTTATTCAGGGAACTTTGGATGATTTTCTTGAAGTAACTCAAAAGGCACAAATGCGGACGCCGGCTGTTTTTATTGTAGGTAAAGTGGTTGAGCTTAAAGCGAAACTGGACTGGTTTGGAAAAAAGCTGAGAATACTTCTACCGGGTACCCATCCGGACAAATACAGACATCTTGGAATTATCATTCACAGACCTCTGATTAGATCGGTGCCTCTCGATGATTATACGCAAGCCGATAAGGTGCTAAAACAGCTCAATACCTTTGATTGGATAGTATTTACCAGCACCAATGGCGTAGAATTCTTCTTTCAACGCTTAAATGCTATTGGTCTCGATACCCGGTCCATTGGCACTGTGAAAGTTGCTGCCATCGGCAAAACAACCGCTGAAAAACTCAAAACGTTTGGAGTTCTGGTGGATATGCAGCCGAACCTGGAATCAAGTACCGGTCTGCTGGACGAGTTTAAAAAAGTTTCAGTCAAAGGCAAACGGATTCTTCTTGTAAGACCGAAGGTTGGGTCGAATATGCTGTTGGATGGTTTGGCTGATGCTGATGCTGCTATCGAGGCGGTGGTGGTGTATAGAAATGTTGATATAGAGCCTGAAGAAACTGATTTTAATTTCATCGACCAGATATTATTCACAAGCGGTTCAACGATTCGAGCTTTTTTGAAGCTATATGGCTCTGTACCTGAGGGCGTTAAAGTCTATTGTCTGGGACAGCCTACATTAAACGAGGCTAAAAAACATAATATACCTGCAGAGCTTCTGCCTTGATGCCTGTAATTCATCCTTACTTGGCAGATGGATGTTAAAGCTTGTATTGTAATGTTCTGAAAGAAATGGTTTACAGGGCTGATACCTTCGGTTCGGACTTTTTTCTGTTTGGTCTTTTCTTCTTAATGCCCAGTGATTCCGGCAGGCTGTGAAAACGATGTTCCGGGTGATTCCAGGCAACGGTTGCCAGAGAGGTTTCTTCAAAGAGAGCATTAATTTCCCTTGTGGCGCTAATCCACTGGGCATAAATATGGCAGTTCTGCGGGGTTCCAGCACATTGACAATGTCTTATTGGACAATCGTCAAAGAGCGATTCACCTTCGATACTGTTAATTATCTCGAGCAGGCTGATTTCCTCTGGTGGTCTGGCAAAAATGTGTCCCTTTTTGCGACCTTTTATGCCATTGACTATATGTGCTTTTGACAGCCGTTGGAATATCTTGGCCAGGTATTCGGGCGGAATTCCTTCTCCTTTTGCTATAGTGTTGGTTGTAATGGGCAACTGTGTAGCGTGTCTGACCATATACATTAAAGCATGCAAAGCATATGCGGTAGCCTTCTTAACTTTCATTGGAAAATCCTATCTGATAAATATATCAAAAAAACAAATACGATACTTTCAAATTCACCCTGCTTTCCCTTTTTTTGTAGCTCTGCCAACATTGACTCCCAGTTCATCAATCTTCCTGTATAGACTTGACAAGCCCACCTTCAAAGCTTTTGCTGCTTCAACTTTATTCCAATTATACTTGTTCAGCACTCTACATATATGTTCTCTCTCGTATATTTTGACGGCCGCTTGCAGGTTCTCGTTTGATTCATTTGGCAACATTGCGGTCGAGCCCAAGGATCCAATATCAGATATCTTTATAACATCGTCTTCAGCAAATATTACAGCCCTTTCTATTATATTCTGAAGTTCCCTTATGTTGCCTTTCCACTCATAATTCATAAGGAACTGCATGACATGGTCACTTACTCCCACACACTGCTTGCCCATATCGGTATTATATTTTTTAATGAAATGTTCGACCAGCAACGGAATATCTTCTTTTCTTTCACTTAATGAAGGAATATGGATGCCGACGACATTCATCCTGTAATATAAATCCTCTCTGAACCGTCCCATTTTTATCTCTTCAAACAGGTCTTTGTTTGTAGCTGCGATCAGCCGTAAATCAATATCGACAGGTTCAGTAGAGCCTACAGGTGTTATTTGTCTATTTTCCACCGCCCGGAGTAACTTTACCTGGCAGTTCAACGGCATATAACCAATCTCGTCTAAAAATAAAGTCCCGCCTTGAGCACTTTCAAAAAGCCCCTTCTTGTCTTTTACGGCAGAGGTAAAACTTCCTTTTTTATGACCGAATAATTCACTCTCAAGCAAACCTTCAGGTATTGCACTACAATTAACTGCGATAAAACGCCTGCCATTCTTCGAACCCAGTGAGTGTATAGCGTGGGCAACTAATTCCTTGCCGGTTCCGCTTTTTCCTGTTATCAACACGTTACTTTTGGTCCGCGCCACTTTCCGAATAATTTCAAAAACCTGATTCATTGCCGGGGACTGGCCGATAATCTGAGTAATGTCGAACTTGCTGTTAAGCTCTTGCTTTAATTCCCGGTTTTCCTCCTGCAAATGCAGATATTGCAAATGCTGCTGAATTTTTGTCAGTATGTCTTCGAAAATTACAGGTTTCATCACGTAATCACAAGCGCCGAGCTTGATAGCTTCCACGGCCATTTCGATCGTTCCATAGGCCGTTATCATTATCACACGCGTCTCGGGCCTTACTTTCATTATTTCCTGCAAAACCTTTATGCCGTCTGAGCCGGGCATTTGGATGTCCAGTATCGCAACGGCATATGGCTGCATCATAATGGCTTTTATTGCATCAGTTCCATTGTCCACTGCTGTAACTTTCATTCCTTCTTCCCGAAGAACCTTTGCAAATGTTTCTCTGAAGGTTACTTCGTCATCTGCTAATAGTATTTCATTCATTTTCATTTTCTTTGTCTCTCATTCCAATTATTTTCTTTTTGTTTGGTGGAAAACATCAAAGCTAAACATTGTTTTCCTTGATAGATTCCACTTTGTTAGTAAAATCTTCCTCGTCATTCTTGCCGCTGAATATGTCTTTTTTGGGCCTTATCGGTATTCGGATTGTTACCGTGGTTCCTTTGCCTGGTTCGGATTCCATTGAAAGAGTGCCGTCAACTTCGGTCACAAGGTTGTAGCTTATGAAAAGTCCAAGGCCGGTGCCTTTGCCGATTTCCTTTGTTGTAAAGAAAGACTCAAAAGCACGCTTACATACTTCCGGGCTCATTCCAATGCCGGTGTCGCTAACGTGAATTTCAACTGTCTCGTCCCTGGATTGTCTTGTTATCTCAAGAGTATGTTCCTTTTTGTCGGGCATGGCATTCATTGCATCCAGAGCGTTTATAAAGATATTGAGGAGTACCTGCTCAAGAAGCTGAGGATTCAGCCACACCATTGGCAGGTCGTTGGCGCCGACATTCTTAATAGTAATCAACTGCATACGTTTATCGAACTTAACGAGTGACAGCGTGTTGTCTATCAGCTCATTGATATCGACCCATTTATACACAGATGTCACCGGCCGGGACAAGCTCAGCATGCGTTTCAGGATATTAGAAATACGACTGACTTGATGCCTGATAACCAAAAGATGCTCTTTTTCTTCATGTGTATTAAGTTTTCTGCCAAGATACTGTGCCACCGAAGAAAGACTTGCCAGAGGATTACCTATCTCATGAGCAATACCGGTAGCCATCTGTCCTATCGCGACCATTTTTTCGCGATGGGCCATTTCAACACGTGACATCTTTAACATCTCGTTAATTGCGGTTACTTCCTCAGTACGGTCTAATAAATCTTCCTCCAGCTTTTTATGAATGGTTAAATCCTGGCCCACAATAACATGTCCAAGCTTTTGTTCGTCAATACCGATAACTGGCGAACTCTGAGCCTCGATATATCGCTGTTCCGATCCGTCCGTTTTGAACTTAATTATCTTGCCGCCCCCTGTCTCCGTTGTTATGTTATTGCAGGTTGAAAGGCCTCTGAGATGCTCTGCAAGGGTCGGCGGAAAATCATCCGGCAAATCACCGCTCTTGTCTAAGTTGCAGTTTTGTGATGTGTTTTTGTTTTTCCACAACTTCGCAGCAGGATTGCACATCGCTATCTTGCCGTCAGGGGTAATGAATATTAGCCCTTCAGTCATTGCCCCAATAATCGCACGAAGAAGATCATTGTTTCGTGCTGCTTCTCTCTCTTTAGTAGTCATCCGGGCGATGATAATTCTTGTCAAATATTGTGACAGAACCACCGTACAAACAAATGCCACAAAAGCGGCAAGAACATATACCGGATTTGTCCAAAGCCCTTCTACTGCATTTTTGATTTGCAGGGGATAATACCCCAGCCATGTTCCTTCATTTAATTCATTTATAGCCAGTAGGCCGAATAGCAATATTGACGTTAATCCAACAGTAAATGAAAGATTTTTTGGCAGTATTATCGTTGCTATGATGACATGAAATATATAAAACAGGAAAAAAGGATTAGCGACTCCTCCTGAAAAAAGAAGCACTGCCGTGAGAATGACTAAATCTACCTCCACTTGGATCAGGGCCAGTACGGTACCTTTTGCCATAAAATAAGATGTTTTCTTTGTAGCTACATAGAAATATAAATAGTTGCAAAGTACAAGTATCCCTGCGCAGATGTAAATTGGTGTTGGGCTTGGTAGTAATGGATAAGGAAAGACATAGCTGCCCACCAAAACGGCAGCCACAATCCCCCCAGCGGCAATCCACCTGAGGCGCATTAGCCAAAGAATCTGTTCGGCAAGAGTCTCTCGCGAGCATCGATTCGGTTTATCTAATACCCTATCCCTCATCCAAACCTCTGAAGTCTTGCTCTATTTATAGTTCTACTCAATTATGATCCACTCCAGGCTGTAGTTATCCGACTTGTTCATTATAAGACATTAATTCCTTTGGGATCTTATCATAATGGTTATTAATCACATTTTATCGCCTCTGCAACAAAAATACAAGAAAAAAATCCCATATTTGAGAATATATTGTTGCGAAGCGGCTTAATGAAGTCCGATGCTTCCCGTGGGCGGGAATTTATGCCGAAGAACGGTGATATCAATGGAGAAAACTACCTTTAACACTGATTCTGTTATAAATAAGATGTTCAAAAACGCACACGGTTTTTTTTTAATCAGGAAGCTGAAAAAGCTCTCCAATACGCTTTAATTCTTCCTGTTTGTTGGCATCTAAGCCGATTTCTTCATCTGTCAAGTAGCATCCCGGATCAGGCGCCCAGGGATCATCGAAATACAAATCCGCCCGCACCCGAAGACTACCACCGCATACATTAAAGAATTTGCAAAGTCTGCACCGGCCTTTAACACAATCTCTGCGGTTCCTCAAACCCTTAAGTAAAGGATCGCTTGTATCGAGCCAAATCTCACTGAAACGTCTTTCGTGGATATCTCCTAAATCGTAATGCCCCCAAAACTGATTTGGATGAACCTTGCCATTATAATCAATACATCCTATTCCAACTCCGCTGCTGTACATCCCCCCGCCGTTCCATAAAAGCAGTTTCCAGACATTTTCTGACCGAGCAGAGTCTTCCTTAAGCAATTTCAGATACAGGTACACGCCGTCAACATGGTTGTCAACAGTCAAAATATCTGTTTTTCTGCCGGCTTCTTTGTATTGTTTTGTTTTAGCTAAAATTGTCTCAATCGCTTCCCTGCTTTGAGCATGGCTGAGATCGTCATCTCCCATGCTCCTTCCCCTGCCACTTGGTACGAAGTGGTAAAAGCAGGCCCTCTCGATATTCTCTGCTTCGAAAAAGTCAAACAGGGCCTCCAGGTCCTGAACATTCCTTTTCGTCAGAGTCAGTCTGAGACCTGTTCGCACTTCGACATCCTGACAGTTTCTTATGCCCTGCACAGCCTTGTTAAATGCGCCGGATACGCCCCTGAATTTGTCATTTACTTCACCAATCCCGTCAAGACTTATGCCGACATAAGAAACTCCCTTTTGTTTAATTTTCCTGGCTATATCAGCGGTTATAAGTGTCCCGTTAGTCGAAATAACAGCCCGCATACCCTGCTGACCTGCATATTCTATCAATTCAAACAAGTCAGGCCGAGTCAATGGTTCCCCCCCGGAGAACAGTACCGACGGCACTTTGAACTGACCCAAGTCATCCAGAACGGCTTTTGCCTGGCTTGTTGTGACCTCGTTACTGGCCTTGCCGATACCGCTGTCATTATAACAATGAACGCACTTCAGATTGCATGTTCTGGTGATATTCCAGACAACAATAGGCCGTCTTTCAGATGCTTTTTTCGGAATTATTTCACCCTCTCGTTCGCCTGAGCCTTTTTTACCGTAGCGAAGCCAATCGCCGGGTGTAACCTCATCACAATATAATTTACTGATATTTATCATTGTTTACACTCAACCTCATATTCTAACTATAATTAATGTGTTGCTTCTGGTGGAATATATGCACAAAAAGGTTCTTCGGCCATATAATTTCCCGTCGCGGCGTATGCTCTGCCACGACAGCCACCACATACTTCTCTATAACCACAAATACCACACTTACCTTCGAGACTGCTGCTTGTACGCATTCGCCCAAGGTCTTTGTTGCCCTGCCATATCTCTGAAAGTGTTTGCCTGAGCACATTACCACATTTTACGGGCAAATACCCACAGGGAAATACGTCTCCCTGGTGGCCGACGAAAAGCACACCAAGCCCGGCAAGACAGCCTCGAGTTGGTCCCCCATGTCCGGTTCTGCCCGGTACAGAGCCGCTGATATGCGATGGCTTTTTACGCTCCTGATACAGGCCCTGTTGTCTGATTATACGTTCATAATGAGGCCCGCAGGTTACTTTCATTTGTAACTCGCCGCGTCTGTCCAGCCGGCATACCTCAAGCATTTTTTGTTCATATTGCTCAGGTGAAAGCATGTCCGTTTCGGCAAGGACCTGCCCGCATCCGACCGGAACCAGCATGAATATATGTACAGCTACTGCCCCCAACGATTTGGCAAGTTCGTAAACTTCCTCTAATTGTTCGGCGTTGTGCTTGGTCAATGTGATATTTATCTGAACAGATAAATCTTTCTCGCGAAGGTGCTTGATACCTACAAGTGCCCTTTCAAACGACCCTTCCAACTGACGCAGTTTGTTGTGAACTTCGGCAGTCGCGCCATCCAGACTCACCGCTATCCTCACGATTCCGCTGTCCTTTATTTGTTGGGCCACTGCTGCATCTATCAATGTTCCATTAGTCGCAAGCGCTGGTGTAATCCCGGCTTCACGCGCCTGGCCGACCAGCTCAAATAAGTCATCGCGACAGAGTGGCTCGCCCCCTGAAAATACCAAAACCGGCATCATAGGCTGCCCACTGCCTAATTCAGCTAACTGCTCTATCAAGTTCTTCGCCTGATCAGTTGATAAGTCCTTAAAAGCTGCTTCATCGGATTCCAGACGCCGACAATGTGCACAGGTCAAATTGCATTTTATCGTAGTTTCCCAAAACAAGAGTCTAAGAATCTGATTTGGCCTTAGAGCTTTATTCACGGCTGCTCATCCTCCTTCTTGTTTAGTTCCGATGATATCTGCTCTGCATGCTGGACGATACTTCCAACATACCGTGCTGCCTCATTGGCACCATTTTCTTTAGCTATTTTGTTGACGTTCTTAATTACGCAATGAAGCAGCTTGTTGACAACACGGTTCACCATTATCTCCAGAGTTTCTTTGCATGAAGCCTCCTGCCTTGTTCCGACGAAGAACTGTTCAAGCTCATTTTGACTAATCCGGACAAATTGTTCCTTCATATGACCTATTAACGGCCCGATGTCCATGGCTCCAACCCAATCCATAAAATCGGTAACGTTTTTATAAACGATATCCATGCCCGCGGCGATGTCCAGCTCACGAGTTTTGCGGTTACGTTCCACTACCTCGGAAAGGTCATCGACACTATAAAGGTACACGCCATCCATTTCATTTATCGATGGTTCGAAGTTTCGCGGCACCGCGATATCGATAATCAGTAGCGTTCTTCCCCACCGCTTGTTCATTATTTCCTTGAATGGACCCTTTCTGAACAGATAATCCTGTACTGCCGCCGAGGCTATCGCTATATTAGCCCCAATCAACTGGTTCTCAATTTCATCCCACTTTTCGACAGCAATGCCGTAACGCTCGGCCATATCCTTACCACGCTCGTATGACCTGTTAACAACTGTTATGTTTTTACATCCGACATGAATAAGATGCTGTACAAGCAGCTCACCCATCTCACCAGCCCCGATCACAACAACTTTTGCCGATGAAATGTCAGCAAACAGTTGCATAGCTAATTCGACCGCCACACCTGCAACGCTGACTCTGCCGGTTGATATTGAAGTGGTTGTGTATATCTTTTTACTGGTCGCAAAGGCGCAGTGAAACAGGCGGTTCAGAATCTTTCCCGCGCTCTTTGCTGTACAGGCAAGCTGATAACTTTCCTTCACCTGCGCTATTATTTGTGCTTCGCCCACCACCATACTGTCTAAGCTTGAAGCGACCGTCAGTAAATGTCTTACGGAATCTTCATTTTCATATGCGTAAAGTGATTCTTGAAATTTCTCTATTGGAATGTTGTGGAAATCCGATAAAAACTCAGCCAGGTACTCCGCGGTCACCTCTTCCGATTCCGAGATTGTGCTGGCACAATACAGCTCGACACGGTTGCACGTTGAAAGCAATACAAATTCCGCTTCGTGAAATCTGTTTTTGAGTTCTTTAAGTGCCCTGAGAGTCTGCGTCGTATCAAATGCCAGTTTCTCACGAATTTCTATCGGAGAACTCTTATGGTTAAGACCTAAAACTACTATCTTCATATTCTGTTCTTATTTATTTTGTTCTATAGCTTCGACGTTGCTG
This sequence comes from Planctomycetota bacterium, assembly GCA_014384025.1. Classification (GTDB taxonomy): domain Bacteria; phylum Planctomycetota; class Phycisphaerae; order Sedimentisphaerales; family Anaerobacaceae; genus NIOZ-UU13. The sequence goes on from JACNGQ010000095.1 coordinate 10,458, forward strand.
CCACCAAAGTCATGGCTTGAACCGCAAAATACTGAGGTTCCCACCACTGCAAATAGAATCAGGGCAAATGTGACCAGCGTAATGTAAGCTATAATCTTTTCCCGTAATTTGACTGTGTACCACAGCATCATAATAAATCCAAGAAGCAGCCATACTAAAGCGATAAGGACGATTTTAGGATCTGTAAGCCAGTCAGAAGCCGTCATATTGAGCGAGGACGACGTGGCTGCCAGGCCAATCCCGCTCGCAAAACCGAACGTCATCAGGACGAAGCACGCCTTTAAACCGAAAATATTCATTCGCTCGAGTTTTTCGAGGTTGGGCACCTTTCCGAGGACTTGAAGTACCTTCTTTTGTTTGAGTTTATGCCTGCCGAGCAAATAAAGCACGGCACTTGCGGTTGCCAGCATTGACGCTGCCCCGCTGAGAATCATTGAAAGACCGTGAACAATCGCCCAGGGAGTAGAAGCCGCTATATGGGCCTCGGAGGCGGGTTCTGCAACAATCGCAGCCAGAATTATCAGTCCAAGAATTACCCAGACCATCACAGAAGCAAACCATACCTGCTGGATTGCAATGCTGACGAACAGGTATATGAGGCCGAATACAATAGTAAGGACAATCATCGACTCAAAAATTACTGTCAGTGGCACCGCCTTTATCGCTACAGCCCTGAATATTAGCAATACAGCTTCCAGAGTTACCGCCAGACATACCAGAGGCAAAAGAAAACGTTTATATTTCTCACCACCGTCCCCAAGTTGAAGAATTCCAAATACCGATGCCGCCAGATATAATGCGAACACAAATGAAAATATGATTAACTCAGGTATTGGCAGACTTAACATCGTTTTCCTTTTTATTCAGTACTTTTAGCATCAATTTGTGTAATATAGGTTGGCGGCACTTTTTTGAGTTCCTTTTCGGTAACCAGTATTCGGTAATTTGAAACTCCGCACGTCTGGCTCATTCGCTGAACTATTTGCTGAACATCGTCTTCAGTTTTTCCATGGACCATGGTATAAAGACTATATGGCCAGTTTTCATAAGTACGTCGTTCATAGGCGTGGCTAACCTCTTCAAATCCGGCCAGTATCTTGCCTACCTCCTCGGTTCGTGTGGGCTCCACCTGCCAGACCACCATTGCTCCACCACCCAGACCTACTTTGAAATGATTCACTATGGCCCCGATCCGACGAATCTTGCCCTGCTTTTTCCAGTCCTTCAAAACTGCCAGTAATTTTCCTGTATCTATCCCTATCTTTTCGGCCATGTCCTTAAACGGACTTTGGCTTTCCGGCAATCCATGTTGAAGAACTGCCAGAATCTTTTGCTCAATATCGGATATTTCTTTTTTCATTTTTTAGCAGATATTATTTATCGGATATATTGTGTCATAAATTATTCTAACTCTTCCCGAAATCGATAAAACCATAGGCTTTTAGGCATTATAATCAGTTCAGCGTACAAGTGCAAGTTAGTTTATTACAGTTCTTGTAGCTCTTTGGATTGTCTTTTGTTCATACCTAAGTTCCGGAATTTCTTGAATTAGCCACGTTTTTAGTGTATTAACTCAAAAAATATAAAATTATGAATTGTGGAAGGTTAAAGAATGAGATCGCTTAAAATAGCAAGCCGCGCTAGTAAGCTGGCTTTGGTGCAATCGAACTATATCTGCAACTTGTTGAAAAATCTCAGCAGCAACATTGAAATTTCCATAGTAGAAATCTCAACAAAAGGCGACCGTGACAAATCAGACTTCCTTTATAAAACCGTTTCAATGGGTTTTTTCACTTCTGAAGTTGAAAATGCCCTTCTTGACGGCCGGGCTGACCTTGCCGTTCATAGTCTTAAAGACCTCCCCACTGCCTGTACAGAAGGACTCGTAGTTGCCGCAATACCGAAAAGGGAATCCGTTGCCGATGCCTTGATAGCCTCATCTCAGGCGGCCTCTATCGCGGCCCTGCCGGCCGGGGCAACCGTCGGAACTTCAAGCCTCCGGCGTATCGCCCAGTTGCACAGGCTCAGAGATGATATAAAATGTGTTCCCTTACGTGGAAATGTCGAAACAAGGGTTTCAAAGGTGGCCACCGGGAAGGTTGACGCTGCTGTTATTGCCTGTGCGGGTTTGAACCGGCTTGGCCTGGCTGATAAAATTTCTGCGATTCTGCCGCCTCAGGAGTTTCTGCCCGCCCCGGCACAGGGCGCATTGGCCGTACAGATTCGCACCGATGATAATGAGCTTGCAAAGCTTGTTTCAAAACTTGATGATAAACAATCACGGATTGCCGTCGAGGCCGAAAGAGCCATACTTTCTTCTATGCATGGCGGATGCAGCATTCCTCTGGGCGTATATTCACAAATTGCCGGTGATAATATAACAATTAATGCGGTCATCTCTGACGTGGAAGGTGATAAATATATCAAAAGTTCAAAAACCGCTAACATCAATGAGGCAAAATCTTGTGCTGAGGAGCTTGCACAGGAACTGTTACAAGCCGGCGGGCGGGAAATTCTTGACCAAATCAGAAACAGCCGAAATGGTTAAATCAGAGATAGTAGGATTATGCTATTATTTGACAGATTATTGCCATTTGATGTTTCGCACTTATTGCTTTTCTTGACGTAGGAAAACTATATAACAGTATTATGTGGGGTGATTCTTTTGAGTGACATATTTTGTAGTTGTAATAGCTGTGACAACAATTTATAATCCGCTCTTTTCAATCAAATGTTTTTAGTGAAGCTTATATGATACAAGTCAACAAAATCGGTTCGGTAATGGTTATTGGCGGAGGTATAGCCGGTATTCAGGCAGCGCTGGATTTGGCTGATGCAGGTTTTAAGGTCTATCTTGTTGAATCTGGAACCGCCATAGGCGGGCACATGGCACAACTGGACAAAACCTTCCCCACGAACGATTGTTCTATGTGTACCATATCTCCTCGCCTCGTTGCCGCCGGTACACACAGGAACATCGAGATAATTACAAATGCCGAACTTGCGGAGCTATCGGGTCAGGCCGGTAATTTCGATGCAAAACTTGCTATAAAACCACACTTCGTTGACCTTGAAAAATGCACCGGATGCGGTGTTTGCGCAGAGAACTGCCCTGTCGCCGTCAAGGATGAATACAACCAGCTTCTTAATGATAGAAAGGCGATTTTCAAAGAATACCCGCAGGCCGTACCCAACAAATTCGCAATGACCAGACTCGGTGTGGCCCCCTGTCACGATAGCTGCCCCATACACGGTAATCCTTGTGGATATATAGCACTGACCGCTGCCGGAAAATATCAGGAAGCTTATGAGTCTGCTACTCAAACAAATCCTTTCCCTGCGATATGCGGAAGGATATGTGAGCATCCCTGTGAACAAAGTTGCAACAGGAACAATCTCGATAGTCCGGTTTCAATCGCCTATGTAAAGAGGTTCCTGGCAGACTGGTACCACGAACACGGAGAAAAGTTGACTCCTGAAGAGAAACAGGCATCAATCGAAGATAACGGCAAAAAGGTTGCAATAGTCGGCTCCGGGCCGGCGGGATTGTCAGCGGCGCTGGATCTGAGGAAGATGGGTTATTCGGTTACCATTTTCGAAAAACACGGAGTACTCGGTGGAATGATGAGAATAGGCATCCCCGAATACAGGCTGCCTACAGAAATTATAGATCGAGACATTCAGAATATTCTCGATTACGGCATCGAGGTTAAATTGCACAGTCATATTCAGGGCCAAAGTGACATCGATGAGATGTTCGATAAAGATTGCAAGGCTGTTTTCCTGTCTGTCGGTTCGCACAAAAGCATGAGAATGGGTATGGACGGAGAGGATGCTGAGAACGTCTCAAGCGGCATCGATTTTCTCCGCAATGTCAGGCTCGATAAAAAGACCTCCGTTAAAGAAAATGTCATAGTAATAGGCGGCGGCAACGTTGCGATGGACTGTGCCCGAACGGCGATGCGGCTTGGCGGCAAAAAAGTCTCCCTCGTATGTCTCGAAAGCCGGGATAAAATGCCGGCCTATCCCTGGGAAATCGAATGGGCCCAAGAGGAAGGTGTTGCTGTCAGAGCTGCCAAGGCTACAAAGAAAATTATCGTAAAAGACGGCAAATTCACCGCCCTGGAATTAATGGATGTAAAAAGGATGGCTTTTGTCGAGGGTAAGCTGGAGCTTGAAACAGTTTCAGGCACTGAAGAAATCCTCACCGCAGATGAGCTAATAGTGGCTATCGGCCAGAAGCCGGACCTCGGTCTTTTAGGCGAGTGCGGAAAGATAAAGCTTACGAAACGCGGCATAGTAGAAGTTGATGAAAAGACAGGTATGACTTCATGGGAAGGCGTCTTCGTCGGTGGTGATGTAATTCGTGGCGCCGCCAGCGTAGTTCAGGCCACTGCAGATGGCCAGTTTGCTGCTAAGGCTATAGATGCCTATATAAAAGGTGAAAAATTCGAGCCGGAAGAATGCGATCAGCCGGTCGTGGAGATTACCGCCGAGGAGCTGAAAGAGCGAAAAGAAAAACTTGTCCAAAGGCAGCAGATGCCAACCATCGGACTTGATAGACGGCGCTCATTTGAAGAGGTTGATTTGGGATTTACCGAAGAGATGGCCCGGGCTGAAGCCGATAGGTGTTTATTTTGTTCTGTTTGTTCCTGGTGTGGATTATGTGAAAAAGTATGCGAAGCCGAAGCAATTCTTTATAACGATACACCTAAGGAAAAGTCACTCGGTGTCGGCGCAATTATCCTCGCACCCGGCTTTGACCTGTACGATGCAGAGAAAAAGGCCGAGTACGGATACAGGCGTTTTCCCAATGTTGTCAGCGGAATGGATTACGAAAGAATATTGAGTGCATCAGGACCTTACAGCGGGCACATACAGAGGCCTTCCGATGGCGTTGAACCCAAAAAAATCGCCTTTATACAATGTGTCGGCTCACGAGACCAGGACAATCCCTACTGCTCTACGGTTTGCTGTATGTATGCGACAAAGCAGGCGATTGTAACTAAAGAGCATATACTTGATGTCGATTGTAAAGTATTTGTTATGGATGTCAGGGCTTTCGGCAAAGGGTTCGATGAGTACTACGAAAGGGCTAAGGATAAATACGGTGTTCAATATATCTACACCAGACCCTCAACAATCAGGCAGAATTTCAAAACAAATAACCTTTCTCTCGAATTCACGGAGGACGGCGACAAGTGGGTCGAAGAGGAATTTGACATGATTATTTTGTCCAGCGGTCTCTGCGCAAAGGCCGAATCGACAAAACTGGCCGAAGTCTGCCAAATAGAGCTGAATCAATATAACTTTGCTCAATCGGCCATGTTCACCCCGACCGCCTCATCGAGGGAAGGGATTTTTCTTGCCGGCTCTTTTGAAAGCCCCAAAGACATCCCCGAGAGCGTAACGCAGGCCAGTGGTGCTGCTGCTCTGGCTATGGAGCTTCTGGCGGATGTCAGGGGAACACAAATCAAGCAGGAAGAATATCCACCCGAAAAAGACATCTCAAAAGCAGAAGCGAGGGTAGGTGTTTTTGTTTGTCACTGCGGTTCGAATATAGGCGGCGTTATAAACTGCGAAGAAGTCGCCAACTACGCAAGGAATCTAAAGGACGTCAAATTCTCAACCAATTTAATGTATACATGCTCTCCGGATGGACTTCAAAAAATAAAGGAAGGGATTGAAGAGTATGATTTAAACAGAATAGTTGTTGCCTCCTGCACCCCGAGGACTCACGAACCCCTTTTCCAGAAAACTATCAGAGAAGGAGGGCTGAATCCCTATTTGTTTGAGATGGCAAATATTCGTGACCAGTGCACCTGGGTCCACACACGCCTCGGCGAAGTCACAGAAAAGAAAGCAATAGACCTTGTAAGGATGGCGGTCGGAAGAGCAAGAACTATCGAGCCGCTTGCCACCTCTACCTATGTTCCGAAAAGAAGCGCGCTTGTCGTCGGCGGCGGTGTTGCCGGCATGACAACAGCGCTTTCAATAGCGAATCAGGGTTTTAGTGTGCATCTGGTTGAAAAGTCCGACGCTCTCGGCGGCAATTTATCCAAAATCAAAACAACAGTCGAGGGATTCAAGCCCCCGGAACTACTTAAGCAATTGGAGTCGCAGGTTACAAGCAACGATAAAATAACTGTTTACAAAAAATCCACGGTTAAGCATTGCAAAGGTTTCGCAGGCAATTTCAAAAGCCTGGTAAACAAAAACGGCACCGACGTGGAAATAGAGCACGGAGCGGCCATAATAGCTATTGGCGCACATGAATCAAAACAGGATGAATACCTCTATGGTAAAAACAAGAAAGTCCACACCCAGTTAGAGCTTGAAGAGTTGATTGAAAAAGACCCGGACTTTGCCAAATCTCTCAATGAAGTCGTCATGATTCAGTGTGTCGGCTCCAGAGAGCCGGATAATATAATGTGCAGCAGAGTTTGCTGTACCGAAGCGATTAAAAACGCAATAGCCATAAAAAAAGTCAATCCTAAAGCCAGCATTGCGATTCTATACAGGGACGTTCGAACATACGGCTTCAAGGAACAATACTACAATCAAGCTCGTGAACTCGGCGTGTTATTCTTTAGATATGACCTGGACGGCAAAGCCGTTGTCTCTCAGAATAGTTCAGGCGACCTTGATGTTCGCATCCAGGACCTGAATTCCGGATTGAATTTGAGCTTCAGTCCCGACGTTCTTGCATTAAGCGTGGCGATAGCGCCTGCGAC
>JACNGQ010000095.1:17521-19167 GCA_014384025.1 Planctomycetota bacterium
TTAGGACCTGTCCTTATGACGTGCCGCAGATAAACGCCGACGGCGTCGCCGAGATCGTTTTTCTTCATTGGCGGGAGCTTTGTGGCGTCGAACTTGTATTTTTTGAACGTTTTCGGCGGGGCGTAGAATGGCAGGTGCGGTTTGAAGATGCCCGCTGCCAGGAACAGCGGTCCGTCGCCCTTTTCGTCTATCGCCTTTTCGCACCACTCGACGGTGTCGATGTCGATCATCTTCTCGGTGTGTTCGCCCCAGTCGAACCAGACCCTGCTCAGCGGGCCTTTCGTGTAGCCGTTATGGTTCTTTCCCTTGAGTCGCGCGGGAAGCATCTTGAAGAACTTCTGAAATGACGGTTTGCCCGGGATGTCGGCGCCGGTCCGCCCGTGGTGGAATATCTTGCCCGCCCCGCGCGTTCGATATCCGTTCTGCATGAAGTGGCGGGACAGCGTCACGGCGTCTGGAACCATCTTCGCCCAGGCGTGGTTGTTATCGTATACCCCGCTGGTGGTCGGTCTCAGGCCCGTCATTATCGCCGCCCGGGACGGGCAGCACGCCGGCGCCGCGCAGTACGCGCGGCTGAAGAACATCCCGCGCTTGGCAAGCCGCACGAGGTTGGGCGTCTTGATCGGATTGTTCGGATCGAACAGCGTGGTCCAGTCGTTCATGTCGTCGATCGCGATGAACAACACGTTCATGGGCCTGGCGGGCTTGGGGTCCTGTGCCGTCGAGTAACCGGCGCAAAGCAGACCGGCCGTTCCGAGTGAGATGTTCTTGAGGAAGTCGCGTCGATTCATGTTGCCGCTCCTGGTGGGTTTCACGCTTGATTCGTTGCAATTGTATCCGAACCGGTCTGGCGGGCAAGCTGCAATACCGGTTTACGCCCTGTGGATTCCGAGGATGGGAATTGCACGACGGCGGCGGTCGTGCGACAATGCGATCCGTGAACCCAATGACAGACAATAGCGACGCCGGCAGGAATGTCGCCTGGGAAGGCGACTACATTCGGGCAGTCACCCGCGGGCGGTGGGAATTCGTCGAGCGGAAGAATATTACGGGAATAGTCGGTATGATCCCGGTTACCGACGACGGTAAGCTGGTGTTGGTCGTCCAGCACCGTCCGGCCGTGGGTGGTCCCGTAATCGAACTGCCCGCCGGACTGGTTGGCGATGTTGAAGGCCAGCGCGACGAGCCGATGGAAACCGCCGCCGCCCGCGAACTGATCGAAGAAACGGGCTACCGCGCCGGGAAAATGACGCGGGTATGCAGCGGCGCGGCTTCAGCGGGCATCGCCAGCGAGGAGATGACGTTATTCCTGGCTACTGAACTCCAGAAGGTAGGTCCGGGCGGTGGAGACGACAGCGAGAATATCGTTGTCCACGAGGTGCCCCTGTCCGAAGTGCCCGCATACCTCGACGACTGCCGCAACCGCGGGGTCGCGACGGACCTGAAGATTTACGCGGGCCTGCACTTCTGCACCCGGAACCTTTGAACATCCAGCCAGCAAGTGAAAGATGCCCCATGAAACGAACCACATCATTACTGATCGTACTATTGATACTGACCGCCGCGACCGCCAAAGCGAAGGGACCTGTCAAGGTGTTCATCCTGGCCGGGCAGTCGAACATGGAAGGCAAAGCCGCCCCCAGCAA
>JACNGQ010000096.1 GCA_014384025.1 Planctomycetota bacterium
CGTCTATACCCATACATGTCTGCCAGTTTATCCCGCTTCCGTTACTGCCTTCAACATTGCAATAACGGAATATCGGGTATTCTGTGCCAAATACATACGACAGTTCTTGGCAAACCCCGCCGGGAGCGGTGTTGCCCCAGAAAATTGTATTTTCGATCAATGGTGTAGATGTATCGTTGACTAATGCGCTGCCATACGATGCTGAATTATTAACTACGGTACAGTTTGTCACAAGCCCATCACCTCCTATATAAAAGTAGAATGCGCCGCCAAAAGATGCTGAATTATTATAGATCAGGCAGTCCTGTATGAGTGTTTCGCTGTCCCATACGCTGACTGCCGCCGCATAATACGTCGTATTGTCTCTTATCGTACAGTATTCGATAACAGCATCAGATCCGTTATAACACGCAATTGGACCATCTACATCATCGTTAACGGCATCGTTTGTATTGCTGTAAACAAGACATTTGCTGATTGTCGGGCTGCTGCCGTCACAGAAGATCGCACCGCCGGCATAGTAACCGCTCTGCAGGTCACCATATCCATCGGTTATCGAAATTCCTTCGACCCGTGCCTGGTTTGTCTCGCCTGAGTGGAAATAAAAACCTCTATGAGGCTCCGATCTGGTACCATCACAGTCAATAATAGTAGCTGCCACAATATTCGCATCATTCGAATCTGTGCTTCGAATGGTTATTGCGGCACCACCAAAATCGAGGTCACGATTTCCCTGGCCGGTATAGGTGCCAGGTTGAAGTTCAATCACGTCACCGGTGTCTGCATCATTAATGGCCGCCTGGATCGTCGGGTAACATTTCTGCTTTCTAACATTTTCAATATCCGATTTGTACTGAAGCTTTAAAGTAACTTCCGGATCACCGAACATTGTCATTTCGAAATATGACATCCGGGCTCCTGAGTCATTTCCAACAATAGAAATTATCGTATTTTCTCTTGCATCCTGCAAAGCATAACTTAGTGTTGGCACTTCGGAGTCATTCAGCATGGAATCAAAAAACTCACAACCCATTTCTGTTTCCGGCCAATATGTATTATCTACTTCACCATTTACTACTGAATAGCAGATATCTTCTGTGCTAGCTATTAAAGCAAAAGCTCCGTCTTTTCGACACAAGAGCTCTTCTGCCAGGCAATCATCAACTGAAAATTTGCCTGTTTGGCAGGCATCTATATACCAGAAGAAATATCTATCAGTTTGACTGTTATTCAGATCACTCAAATTAGGATCTGAAACTGAATCTACCGACATTACAACCCGATTGGGGACACCGCCACTGATGTTATGAGGCAATCCATGCCCCGCATAGTATAAAACATGCGGACTCGGTACGCCGAATTCATAAGTCCCATTTAGAACAGGCACTAATGTTGTTTTGGAATCCCAGGGGGTTCCAAAATTGGGGTCATTGCAATAATCAAAATCGTAAAATGTCGGCTCTGTTTCAAAGGCTCTCATATATGGCAACGATTCTGTCTGCATCGCCTTTTCAAAACCATACCGTTGGACAGGATCTTTACCATAATAGGATTCGTCTCTGACATTTTCTGCATATGGCTTCATCCAACCAGACTCACCTGACCAAAGGCTAACAGCAAAGGCCCTGAACTCATCCAGATAACTATCTTCTGTCGATTCATAAGTAAGTGTTTTGTGAACAAAGTTTTTAACTTCATTGCTGTCTTCAATGCAAACTCTGCCAACATAAATCTCTGACATAAGATCAACTTCGCCGCCATTAAATCCGTCATTAAGGTCTGCGTAATTACCATCGCAATTATAGTCAAACGTACAATTTGGATCTAAACATGCATAGTATAAGTCGGACGGGTAGGTATAATCGATGGTATAATATTCATTGGCAACAAGCACCGTGTAGAAATTTCGGCCCGGTACGACCGAGTCTGATCCTGCTAATAAACAATATTCAGTTCCCCATGATTCATAGGCGTCAATCAGGAAGTTGCGTATCTTGGTTTGCAGGTCTTCTCCACCGGACGGTTTATCTCCGTTATAATTGGCATCGATCCAATCTGTTGTAACAATACACGCGGATAGCCCCTTAGCAGCTTTCGAGTCGCATAAAGCCTGGAAGTTATTAGGATCTGATATGTCTGCAAGATTCTCGCTTGTAATGATCACATAGTCATATGCCGCCGCATCTGATGGAGCTCCGTAATAGACACAGTCAGGCTTTTGTATAGGACGAATTTGAACTGCCAGGCAGGCATTAATGACATTTTGAATGTCCTCAGAAGAAAGAGACAATTCATCTTCAAGGTTAACGGCAGCCTGAACGACAGCATTACCCAGGTCCTGATAATCGGCAGAGGAGGTTAGCATGTTCAGTGCCTCGTAAAACAGCTTTGAAGCATTTGTGACTCCCATGCCTTGAATGTCATAGGAATAATGGACACCATTGTCATCATATTCAAAGGTTCCGCCATCTGTGAGCAAATAGCACAGTTTGTTTCCAACGCCCAGATTGTGATGATTACCGCCGCCGTCATCAGTTCCGGTGTACCAATAGGGGCTGTAATAGCGGTCCGGCTGGGGCAAATCGCCAAAATCACTGTAATTCGGATCACCAGGATGACTCCAATCTTCACCATAAGTCCAATCCGTACAGACTGAGGGCGGATCATCCATTACACGCCAGACACGACAAGGAGGATTATTTTGCCAGTGGCCCCATTCCGGATAATCCGGGTTCCAGCATTTCCAATCTTCAAAGAGTCTCCATTTCACACTGCTGGAGTCATTGCCGCTACCGTTTGTCTGATCGATCCATTCCCCCCACATATCCGAAAGAGATTCGCAAATTGAACCGGATTCACCAGAATAAGTCAGATCTACAATGGATTGAGTTACAGCATGGGTAAACTCATGGGCAACGATATCATCGATAGCGTTTCCGACACCAATATACATCGTAGAGACATTATCCCAAAAAGCATTATCATCATTATACAACACATTTGCCATGCAATCAGACCCGTTATCATCGTAACTGTCTCTGGCATGGTTGTCATAAAAGAAATCATAGGAGTCTGCTAAATAATCATATACATCATTAACATCCTGAATGCCGCTTGCCGGGTCGCCCTCTTGACGAGCCAATACATAAGGCCAACTGCTGGCATCGTAGATTTTTCGATAGAGGGCATTCTTGATTAAAGAAAAGTGAAAAACAACCTGACCACTGTGAGCATCAACCAGAACCTTTTCTTTGACTTGAATTTGAAACTCGTCGCTGATTTCTAATACCCAAACCAATGATATTTCACCTTCATTACCTGTTACAGAAGGATCATATAACATAAGCGTGGGCTGACTAACTTGGTAATCCAACTCAGGCTGTTCTTCAAGATAATAGACAAGGGCACTGTCCTGGGCCTGTTTTTTGTTGATGCTTGCTTTCAATACCAGATCACCTGAATCCAAAATAGATGTTTCTTCCATGAGATCGCTAACGACACTCTTTATACCTCCTTCGGCATCAACCTGAACGATTATCTCTGCGCCGAATACTTCCAGACCGGCATAGACTTGTTTGTATCGCAAGAATGAACGTTTATTCGCATCTGGACCGGACAAATGCGTTTTCTTTATCTTGAAATCGACGGCATCGCTTTTATTGACAAAGAGATCTCGCTTGCTCTTTAAAAACTCGTCGGCATTAGACTGAGCTTCTTTTTTGCCGGAATCAACCTTGAAATTCGCTCCCTGTGGAGCAGACAAAAAGCGTAAATAACCCTTGTTGCTTACTCTTGTACTCTGTTTTCCTTTTGACTCACCAATTTGGACTTGCCTTGATAAATCTTCGAGTACAGCTTGCGCCTTTACCGATTTAGATCCCCTGCTTTTTTGCAGAGAAGATGCTTTTTTTTGTTTATGTTCTTTTTCAATTGCTTTTATTTTTTCATTCGAATAGGAATCCAGAATCGATGGATTTGCAACCTGTTTCTTCAACTGGTCCTTCACCTTCGCTGTCGGCTTAATAAGTTGAATATCTGTTGCTTCACTCAGTTGCACCTCAAGGCATATTTTATTTGCATAAGTTACTTTTCCGGTTTCAGGAGTGTATTGAACCGGAAAAAGATTCACCAATAACAATTGATAGCCTCTTTTATATTGCGTTGATGCTTTACGATAATAAGTGCCCGGCCACGACGTGTCCATTTCAGAAATAGTTTTATCCAACTCGATGGTCTCTTTGGGTCCGACATGGCTTCTAGGATAAGCCTTTTGGGCGACTGGAAGAGTATAGGAGCCTGATAATTCAGTCATTTCCAAGGCAGTGGCTTTTATGTTTATGACTTTCTTCCCCAAAGGAATGAGAACGGAAACAGCCTGCATGGGGATAATCGGCTCAGAAGTAAGATGATAGGAACTTAAGCCCTCCATGGATATCAAGTCATAAGCATCTTGCTGGCTTACAGAGGGTTCGGTGAATTCATATTCGAGAATGATCTTGTCGGAATCTTCATAATGTTTGGGGTTGTTTTTGGAAAACCCAGAAGAAATAAGCGTTAAAAGTGAAATGGTTACAAAGACAGTGCTGTTTCTGAAACTAGGGCGCATGGCAAATCTCCTTACACAAATGGTTACAAATTTGTTCGCCCTGAGAGTCTATTGGATACACACTGCGTGAAGCTCCCTCTAAGCTTCTTCGCCCTTAAGCTCCCACAAAAGGGTGGTTTCTCCAAAACCAGTTAAATTTTAGACACATCCCCCGCATTTACAAGTTTGTATTCCGTTAAATCATCTTTTTCTGAAAAAATGGGGATTTTTACGGATGTCTTTTCTTGATAAAACAAAAAAAGCCGACCGGCGTCTTGCCGATCGGCTCAATTCACTAATTTAGGAGGAGGTGGGAAGTTTTTTATGATCTTATCATTGCTATTGTTTTGTGCCCCCTGTTGTCTTTTAAAAATTAGGACCTTTCCTTTGTCTTTCCGGCGGGCCGCGTTCATGCGTACTCCAACACGGTCGATAAAAATTTATAAATGCGTTATTTTTAATCCTCGGCGGCATAAGATAAATTCGCAAATCAGGACATTGTTTAATGTTTCCCCGTTACTGTATAAACCATACATAATAAAATCCATCGCTGCCGCATTGAATGAAAAAAAAGGCTCATCGTTTGATGAGCCGGTGGACCTCTACCATCCAGAGCGAACAGCGGTGGATTCTTGAAGCCTTGTTTATGTGTGTGGGAGATTGGCATCTTGCGTCCTTTCGGATAAATGGGTGCTTGATCTCAATTTATTCAGTTATAGATAATAGCGATTTTAAAGAGCGTTGAAAAAAGGTTCGTCGTTTATCCTTTCGGCGGACCCCGGGCCCCTTCAACAGCCAGTCTTATTTCTGATTTGTTTTCAAAAGCGGTCATCCGTTTGCCCCCCGGCGATTATTGCTTTTATTTACTTTTGTATTAACCTCAACAACAAAAGTGAGTATACCCGAACTCGAAACGTATTTCAAGTGTTTATTAAGAAAAAATAAAGCAGGGTAGTTGAATTTGTTAATATGTTCTATTTTGTTGGCTTAAAGCTAATATTATGAGACTTCACGAGATATTTTTTTCTTTATATATGTATTTTTTTAGCTGATCATTCTGCCGGATACATGAATTCCGGCATTCTTTGGGGCTTGCCTTGGCGGTCGACACAGGCTAAGACGCTGCTGCCCTCGGCCAAGATCACGCCGGTTTCGGCACGTTTGAGGATATACGTATGTTCAACGCGGGCATTGGTGATACGCGAGCAGATGGTCGTCAATTCGAGGTTTTCGTCGTAGAAACAGGGCCTGCGGTATTTGGCAGCCAGTTCGAAAACCACAAAAAACACCCCGGATTTTTCAAGCTGACTGTAGGCGAGACCGTTAACCCGCAAAAGCTCCGTCCGGCCCATCTCGAACCACACCGGATAAACCGTATGATGCACCACACCCGCCTGGTCCGTTTCTGCATAACGCGGGATGACCGGTATGGTGTGCTCTTTGATCGTCGTGCAATCGGGAAAATCAATCGCGGGCTCATGTTCATAATCGCTGCTTCTGGGTTCTACTCGCATTTTGTCAGTCCTCGGTCTTTAGTCCTTAGTCTTCAGATCAACCAATGGTACTGTAAGCGGCCAGATTTTTCAAGCAGGAGGGAAAAATGTTGTTTCCAACCGCTCTGTGTCTATAATAGGCACCAAACCCATAAAGAAGGGCTCACGTGGCATTGGAAATCTGGACAATTAAAAAACTGCTGGAATGGATCAGCGAATATTTCGAAAGCAGTGGGGTGGATTCGCCTCGGCTCAGCGCTGAACTTTTGTTGTGCCATGTGCTGAAACTGGAACGCATCCAACTGTATACTTTGTACGACCGCGTGGTGCAGGCCGAGCAGCTCACAGCATTACGGGCACTGGTCAAGCGCGGCGCCGAGCAGGAGCCGGTCGCCTATCTGGTCGGCCGGTGCGAGTTCTATTCGATGCCGCTGAAGATCACGCCGGACTGTTTGATCCCGCGTCCGGAGACCGAACATCTGGTCGAGCGGGCAGTTGATTTTTTGCGTGGCCGCCCTTCGCCGCAGTATGTGCTGGATTTGTGTACCGGGTCGGGGTGCATCGCCGCGGCCATCGCCAAGAATGTCAAGGACGTGCAGGTCGTGGCGACCGATATTTGCGATAACGCCCTGAAGGTTGCGGCTGAAAACATCCGCCGGCACAAACTGGACAATAAGGTCAAGCTGCTGTGCGGGGATCTTTTTGACGCGATCATCGAGGGGTTGGACGAAACACGGTTCGACCTGATCGTAACCAATCCACCGTATGTCAGCGACCTTGAATACGAAAAGCTGGATAAAAATGTGAAAGACTATGAGCCAAAGCTGGCTTTATACGCCGGACTGGAGGGTTTGGATACATACGAACGCATTCTGGAAAAGGTGGAGGACTTTTTAAAGCCGGACGGATCGCTGATGATGGAGATCGGCTACGCTCAAGGCCCAGCCATACAGCGAATGCTCGAAGGAAGCAATATCTTTAAAGGCGTCCGCATCGAAAAAGACTTCGCCAACAACGACCGCATCGCCATCGCAAAGAAATGACTATTTCAAATCGAAAAAGGTTTCGCTTGTTTTTGTGATTTTTTGGGCGAATTCTTCTAAGGAGATTCCGTGGACATCCGCCAAACATTGGGCGGTGTGGACGAGCAATGCCGGTTCGTTGGGTTTGGTGTTGCGTTTCGGGTGCGGGGAGATGAACGGGCAGTCGGTTTCGATCATCAGTCTGTCCAGCGGGATCATCTTAGCGACTTCTCTTAGTTCTTCGCTGCGTGGGAACGTCACCGTTCCGGTAAAAGAGATAAAGTACCCCTTGTCCAGCACACGCTGAGTTTGCTGTTGGTCGCCCCCGAAGCAGTGGATCACGACACCTTTAAGCCTGCCTGTATACTCATCAAGAATCGCCATCGTTTCATCGAAGGCATCGCGCGTGTGGATAACGACAGGCTTGTTGATTTCGACAGCAATGTCCAGATGTCCGCGGAAGATGCTTTGCTGTTTTTCGGCGGGCGAGTTCATATAGTGGTAGTCGAGACCGCATTCGCCGACAGCGAGAACCTTTGCGTGATGAGCCTGTTTTTTCAGCAGATCCATATCGGCATCACTGATGTCTTTGGCATCGTGCGGATGATAGCCCAGTGCAGCGAACAGGTTTTCGTGTTGACTGATAAGGTGCAGCACTTTTTCATTGTCCGGCACACTGATGCCGACGGTGATCCAGCGCGTCACACCGGCTTCAATACTGCGAGCCAGTACCTCGTCAAGCTGACCGGCCAATTCGTCAAATGTTAAATGTGAGTGGGTGTCGATTAAGTTCATATCAAATATTAAAATGTAACTATCAAAAATAAGGAATTTTTCTGTTTAAATAGATTCCTCGACTTCGCTCGGAATGACCACACAATACTGCAAATTGAAACACAGGTAAAGCATTAATCCGGGCTGGTAAAATCGGCTGCGACGGTGTCGGCGAAGGACAGGCCGAGATCGGTGAGGTACACATGGGTTTCCGTTGTCTCCAGAAAGCCGAAATCGCAATTCTTTTGGATCGCCTCGCCGAATAATTCGTCCAGGTCAAAGCCTGTCAGTTGTTTGTAGGCGGCAAGATCGATCCCCTGCCGCATTCGCAGGTTGAGCACAGCGGTTTCGATGGCGATCTGTTCGAGGTCGGGGGTTTGTTCTTCGTCCCGGGCAAACCGTCCCGCCTCGATGTGCGTCAAATAGGCATCAATATCCCGAACATTGGTCGTTCGTTTGCCCTGATACCAGCCTGCGGAAGCCGGACCGATGCCGATGACGGAACGGTTTTTCCAATACCGCAGATTGTGGCGGCACTGGAAGCCGGGGCGGGCAAAATTGGAGATTTCATAATGACCAAAGCCGGCCTTTTCAAACTGGACACATGCCAACTCATACATGGTCCGCTCGAGGGCTTCATCGATCATCGTCAGGCTACCCTGCTGGACCGCTTTTTCAAACGGCGTCCCCTTTTCGATCGTCAGGCTGTAAGCGGAGACATGCTGAACGTCAAGTGTCATCGCTTTTTCCAGTGTGTTCTGCCACGCCATTAAATTGGAATCGGGTAAGCCGAATATCAGGTCCAGCCCAATGTTCTCAAAACCCGCACATTGGGCACTCTGGACGGCGGTCTGTATCTGCCCGGGGTCGTGAAGACGGCCAAGTACTTTCAATTCGTCCGCATCGAAGGATTGGGCTCCAATGGAGATGCGATTGACGCCTGATGCCCTGAGGCCTTCCAGCAACTCCGCATTCGCCTGGGCCGGATTGCATTCAACAGTGAACTCCTCAACGGAGCCGAATCGCTGCTTCAATGAATGGGCAAGCCGGATCAATGTTTCGTTCGGCAGACAAGTAGGCGAACCTCCGCCAATGTAAACCGTTTCGGGCGGCGTCGTTATTTTGTATAAATCGATTTCCCTGAGCAATGCATCGGCAAATCTGTCCATTGACCGGCCCGAAACGGGAACCGAATAAAACGCACAATAGGGGCATTTCCGCTGACAAAACGGAATATGAATATAAAGACCGGCGCCGAGGGATTTTTCAGTCATCTTAGGGCTTGGAGGAAGACTTTTGGGGTTGTTCTGACGTTAATTTGCGATGCAGCAGTTTTGGAACCATGATCTTTCGGTAAAACCACCGGACAAACCCGCTGAGGGCGAATCCGCCAAAGCTGATGACCAATGCCAACTGAAGGCGACAAATATACAGCAAACCGAAAACAAGACCGGCAGTGTATAGATAGGTCATCGGTTTTTTGCCTCGAAAGATCTGATTGAACAAATGCGAGTAACGAATCCGGCTAACCATCAACAACCCGCAACCCAGCGTGATAAAAGGCAGCGAATAGAGAACCCCCGATTGAAGTATCTTGAAAAAAGTCGTCACGGCAGCCTCATCGGTCAGGACATGATGATAAAACATGACCAGGCTGGCTACAACCCCGGCGGCGGCAGGTGACGGCAGACCGATAAAGCTCATGTGTGCGCTTTCGTCTTCTTCATTCTCAACATTAAAACGAGCCAAACGGATCAGGGCACAACTGAGATAGGCAATCGCAACAACCCAGACAAACCGTTCGAACAGGTCTCCCAGGAAAAGTTCAGCATCCCCCACAATGGTTCGGTGATGGCTGAGCATCAAATTGAGCATCAGGAATGCGGGAGCGGCCCCAAAACTCAACGCATCGCACAAGGAATCCAACTGTCCGCCGAAACTGGAGGTCGCCTTGCTCATCCGTGCCACCCGCCCGTCCAAAGCATCGGCGATCATGGCATAAAAAACAAGATAAGCCGCCATCCCGTAATACTGCGGACCTTTTGCGATCAGCCCGATCGCCGTAAATCCAAAAATGCCGTTGGCCAGCGTGATCATCGAGGGCAGCAGTGCAATGGTACGCAACCGGGTCCTGTGGACCCTGCCGATCAAACGACGCGAACGAGTTTTATCGGGGTTTAAGTTAAGCATTATTCATATTTCGCCAATATAGTTAGCCCGGCTTTAACGGAATCGCCCTTTTCCACACAGCTCTTCAGATTTTCCCGAGCCGGAACAAACAATTCTGTGCAGGAGCCGAATTTGATCATACCGAATTGCTGACCGGCTGTGTATTGTTGGCCGGTCTCAGCGGCACACACAATGCGTCGCGCGATCGCACCGGAAATTTGACGCACGAGAAGGCGGTCTTTGGGTTCATCTGTGCGAAACAGTTCAACTTCATTCGCCTCGTTGACCTTACTGCACTGCGGATTACGGGCATCGAAAAATTTGCCGGGTTTGTATGTGATTTGACCAATACGCACCGGGCAGGGAACACGGTTGATGTGGACATTGAAAACGCTTAAGAATATTTCGATTCGCAAAACAGGCCCCTCAAAGCCTTCATAGCTGTCCAATGTTTCAACAGCAGCAATAGTGCCGTCAGCCGGAGAAAGCAGCAGGCTCGCATCCTGAACGATTACCCGATGAGGATCTCTGAAAAAGGAAAACACCCAAATCAGGACGATCAGTAGTATCAGTTCGGGCAACCAAGCCAGCATGGTACTGACAGGGCAGGCACATGCCGGCTGCAGGTAACGGCGGGCAATCATAAAATAAACCGCCATTATCACGATCAAAATTGCCGGAAAAACGGCTACCTGCGGCAATCCATATTTGGTTAGTGGTATTCTCATAAGGTGACAGAATACGCTATTTGCAGGGTATAATCAAGAATAATAGAGGGCCAGCAGCCGGAACATTTGATTTTGATATTTTTCTGTACGCGAGTATAATAACACAAACTTATAATTGGTCTGAATTCAAGGAAAGGAGCCTTTATGGGCTGGGGACGCACTTTTTTGTTGGGGGACGTCGGAAATCGACTGGATATCTCGGACTGCGAACAGGACATCCGCGTGCTGAAAGAATCGTTAATGGAGCTGCATCAGGAAGAGCATGAGGTGGATGCAGAACTGCGGACGGTGCAAATGGAAAACAATGAGCTAAAGCTTTATGTGGCCGCGGTGATTCGTTTGCTCACCAATAAAGGGATCATCTCTCAAGAAGACATTAAAAAGATGGTTGATATTATCGATGACGAAGATGGGGCGATGGATGGTAAAGCCCGCGGCAACGTTTTGTAACCATAACCGTTGCCTGGTACGTCCTTTAACCAATTATCTCGCCGATTTACATTTATAAAAACCGCCCCTTTCATCCATAAAAGGGGCTTGGTTTCCCCTTCTGCCGTAATTTGTTGCCAATCCGGGTTCCGACTCACCATCCATAGGTCCTCCGTCCTATAACGTTGCGCCTCAAATATAAATTATTGATAAAAATATCAAAAAATTATCAAGGTCTGTATCTCTTTATTCATCTTATATTGTAGCTTTTAAGGTACAAACCTCACCACGGAGGGAGGGTTCTAATAAACAGCTCGGAGTTTTCCTTTTGATGATTAGTGAGGCTTTTATGAAGTGGAGATTGTTTATTTTTTTCTGTCTGTCATGTGGCTCAGCCCTGGCTTCTGTACAGGTGCGTATTAGCGAGCCTAACTCTTTGCAAGAAATGAATCTAACAGAAATCATGGTCGGCACGAACGTTTCACTGTTAGTCCACTCGGACGCAAATGATTTCTGGAGTGGTTCTTTTTTTATCGAGGGACAGGATCGAGGAATCGGAATTTTGCAGGCCAGGGGAGACGACCCAAACTCGCGTGACCACAGCGGGAGCCATCTAGAAGCTGCCGGTGAGTTGGCCCATGTTTGGAAATGGAACGATTCAAATATCTGGGGCTTTGACCTTTATTGCGATGATTTTGAGCGAACCAGCGGGGATTGGTTTGTGATTGATTATCAGGCTCTGGGTGAGGGAGAATGTACGGTTGGTTTTTATGACCACACCTACTCCTGGACCGTTCCGGACCCGAATATATCGTTCACTTTTTTGAACACACCAACTCGGGATTTATTGCCGGATGGCTTTGTCAATCTTTCCGATTTCGCTGTTTTCTCATCATACTGGGAGGCGGAAGGCTGTTCGGATCCGAATTCCGGATGCTACCAGGCCGACTTTAGCAGAGACGGAGCTGTTGGGCTTGAAGATGTCGTCATGTTCGCCGATTTCTGGCTGTGGGGGAATCCCGGTTGGAAACCGGCTGAGACAATTTCCGGCGACCCCAATACGCCCGACCCCAACACTGTATATGACATCACGTATGCAATCGTCGATGCAAATTCACTGTCCGAAATCACCTTGGAAGTAGGTCAAAGCATTACGCTGTATATCGTAAAGAGCAGTTCCTCCGAAACAGTTAATATTTTCGATATGGATGTGACGATTTCCGACCCCAATTGGGGTTCGATCGATAATTCTGAAACAGGGACCGCCGAAATTCTGGCCGCACCTCGAATGGAAGCATTTGACTATATCGGTCCCGCAGAGATTCAGGCCGAAGGAATTGGGTTCTTGGCCGCAAACATCGGAAGTACCATACTGGACGGCGACATGACAAGCTTCGTCTATACGGCAATAGATCCGAACGATGTGACATTGAGCCTGACCAACTATTCTTCAACAGGTGCCAATCTGGAATCGATTACAATCCACCAGATCCTGCCTGCCGTGGAAATGCTCCAGCAAGCCTACCTAGAAAGCCCTGAACTTCAGGAATCGGTTCCTGAAGCCGAATGGAACGCATTTATTGATAGTGTGGAACAAACCAAATAAACTAACGCGATAAAACTGAACTTAAGGTCGAGATTGGATGATAATACAGGAGATTTTTATGAACCGCATAGCCATATACTCATTACTGGTTCTTTCGCTGGTCAGCAGTTTGTCGGCCGGGCAATTGATGGACTCGAATGAAACTGAAATACTGGTGAGGCATCTGACTGATAGTCCCCGACAAACCTGGATTAGGCAGGGGATGATTCGAGCTCGACACATGGAATACTATGAATATGATAGCTCCATGAGGGAAGCAACCGAGACCGTTTACCTAGATAATTCTCGGTTTCGCCTCGAAATCCGCCTGGAAGACGGATTGTCAACAGATGGGTCATCTGGCCAGAATTTGAAACGACAGTTTCAACAAGACTTTAAATTAAATCAAGATCGCACCTTTGTCCGGGATGGGCAAAAACACATACAATATTACCAATCCGCTGATTATGCCGTCGTTGACACGGACTTCCAGGACGTCTCAACAGAAAGCTGCGGTCCTGTAACCGCAGGAATCATTCCCTGGGGACATGGTGATTTTACTTTTTTAGTCATTATGTCTCAAAATCCAACCGCCTCGGTGTACCCCGAAAACGACCAGGACAGAATCCTGGTCAGATATCTCAACGAAGCGATTTCGCCCGACACTTTCGTCTCTTTTATCCTGGATCCTGAAAAGGACTATGCCGTCATGTCCTATAGCATCGAAAATGATGATGCGTTGCTGCGGCAAACATACGAAGATTATACTCAGGCAGGTGAGCAATGGGTTCCCTCCAAAATTCTGATCGAGCGATTTGATAAACGTTCGGGAACACCGCAGTTAATCTCTTATGAAGACTGGCAGTTTGAAATGATCGATGCTTCAATGCCTTCAGATGAGTTGTTTTCGGTCAACTTCAAGAATGGAACGACGGTAGAATTAAAAGCCGGTGGTGATCTCAAGACCTTTTTGTATAATGCCTCGGATCAGGTTGACATTACAACCATTCTCGAAGACAAAGTTGACCTGCTGCAGTCTCCGGATCCGGATTCAGTTAACTGTGCCACAGCAGCCATACAGCATATTGCAAAGCGATTTTCAAAAAGTATCCTACAGCCCAAATTGGCGGACATTGTCCTGGAAGACACTAAAAAGACCGCCTTGTCTTCCATGAAACAAACACTTGAGGAAGCAGGCTTGAACTGTATGGCCGTTGAAACCGACCTGGAAACGCTGGGAAAAATGCCTGACTGTACAAAGGTCCTCTATCTGTCGTTAAGCGATCACTATGTGATTCTCGATCGTATCGACCAGAACGGAATTTGGCTGATCGACCTGACAAAACGAAAATTTTACACCCGGAAAAATACCGATGAATTCCTGAAGGAATGGAAAAACGGCGTGGCGCTGCTGGTCTCTGATGAACCAATCACCCCGCCGCTGGATGCCAATTTCCGTTATCTTCAGGTCGATGAGATGTCACAGATATACGGCGGGGACAGCTTTGGAACATATTCCTGCACGGACCAAGTACAGGAGCTGGAACATGTTTTGTGTCCCGATCCCATTGGTGGGTTTCTTTGCGGTGGCGCCTATTATGTTTTTTACGAACGATACGGGTGTATCGAAGATGAAGACGGCGGATCCTGCACCAGCAATAAGATGCTCGGCTATGTATATTATCATTGTCTCAACGACCCCTACACACAAGGCAACTGTGTTACGACAGATACACCCGTGAGCCGATATATCCGAGCCTGCCAGTAAGCGACGGTGTAAATTCACCTTGCCGCTTGAATCGGACGCTTAATGTTGCTATAATCTTTTCCTTATGAGACATAAGGGTCTGAGTCTAATAGAGATACTTGTTGTTATCGCGATCATCGCGATCTTGTTGGCAATAGCCGTTCCTGCTTTGCAGAAGTGCAAGAAACAGGGAAAAGACCTCGTGTGTGCCAATAATCTGAGGCAATTGGGGCTTGCCGTCTCAATTTACGCCCAGGAAAAAACGGCTTACCCGGAAGGCTTCTGCGGCGATGACACCTGCCACCCCCCCATCTCTGGCCAAAAGTCGCTGGAGTCAGGGATTTCCAACACTAAGGATTGGATGGGCTATTGGTGGTTTTGCTTTCTAGCCGATACAATCGGGGATGATTTTGCTGACAAAAAAGGGGTTCTCTGGTGCCCTTCAAAAAAACTGTCTGACGCCGGGCTGTCAAGAAATATCTTGTGCGGAAACTACGGCATCAATTACTCGATCTGCAAAATAATCATGGCATCTCCAGACGAATTCTCCGGACGGCCCTTTCGCCCGGAACGAGTAGGGCATCCTTCGGCCAAGCTGATTTTGATGGACTCGGGGTATGCTTTGGCCAGTTGGAAAGCTTTGGCTCCGGATACCGGTATTTATCCGTTTGAAAACCCCAGCCGACAAAATTCCTACTTCTTACCGGGAGTAACCATAAACGAACAACGTTTTGAGGATGGCACGATCAATCAATTCCAGCAAGATGACGCTATTGGCGGGCGTCATTCTCTGGGAAAAATCAATGCGGTCTTTGCGGACGGCCATGTGGACAGAATAAAACCTTCCTCCGTCGAGCCGACTTTCGATGCCGTTGGTAATATCCTGAGCAGTCCATCCTGGTCTCCATAAGTCACTTTTTCGAAACCGTAACTTTCCAGGACGTCCAGACACTCGGCATCGGACGGATAGCTAATCTTCATTTCCATGATCAACTCTGCGGGCAAATCGCCAACCCTATCCATCCACTCAATCCGGTAGGGAAGATGACTGTGGGTATCCAGGTAACCTCTCCATATTTTTTTCACTTCAGTCTGATTGTTCAGGATTTCTTCCCATGACCATTCATAGATTTTAACCTTCAGCCCGCCCTCAAGCTCACCATCTGAAATGTATTCCCAGTCGTAAGACACCGGTAATTCTGAAATGTGTTTAAAAGGCAGCAATCCCCAGGGACGTTCCAGTTCCATTTTACTCTGGTAAGGAATCGATTGTACCGTTCCCTCATGCTTTTGGAAAATTTCGCCTGAATGTGTGTCCACAAAAACAGCGTTTTCGTTGCGTTGGAACAGATAAGCCCCAAGCCCCTCGGCAATCCAAATACTTTCCAGTTCCTCTGGTCCGTCAAATTTCTGGATATGTGCATTCCGCACATTCTCTAAACTCATATAGAGCTGATTCACATCCAGCGCCTTTACATCTCCTGTCTGCAGTACCAGAAGAATCGCAAATAGAATGGCCGCGGCAATTCCGCTTGCCGCCCATGCAGAAACAGCGTGTCTTCGTGTGACCGGTCGCGACTGTGCCGGCTGAGGTTGTCGATATTCAACGTCGGTGACAAACGAATCGGCCACCCATTCCTGCTCGGGATGTTCGGATGTTGCCCGCAGACGGGTCAGAACGATCGAGCCGTCCTTGTCTTTGACTTCATCGAGCACTTGGCGCACCTCTGCCTCAAGCTCAACGGTGGAGTCCTGCGAGCGCGCCAGATAACAACCAGCCTTCATCAGCTGCGAACCTGAAAGGCCCAGCGAGGAAATTGATCGAAGGCTCTTTTGGCATTCCGGGCAGTTTTCAATATGAGCCGTAACCGGCGTGCGGTGTTTGAGTTCGAGTTCGGAAATCAATAGCGACGGCAACAGCGGTTTTATCAAATCGCAGGAGGCCCATCGATCCAGTAATTGATAATGGCACTGAAGATATTCCGGCGTCAACGGCATCGCAACCGATGGCTGTTTCTGTAATAATTCCGTTAATCGCTCCAGTTCCCGGACACAAACGGAACATTGCTTGATATGGGCCGTAATCTCGCTGGGTACGGCTTCAATCTGATGCAGATAATCATAGTAATATTCTCTGACATTTTCGCACTTCATAAAGTACCCCTTCTTTCCTTATCAGCACTTGCTGATCCCTTGGCAATCTGACGTAATTTTTTAAGCCCCACGGAAACATAACGAATTAACGTTTCCTTTTTCACATTCATTTTTTGAGCCGCTTGCTCATTACCGTAATGATGCTTAAATCGAAGTAAAACAGCTTCTGACTCTTTTTCAGATAAATACTCACGGATCATTTCCACGGCTTTATCCATCTGTTCCACCGAAAACAGTTCCTGTTCAGACTGGTTCTCTGTCTTATCGATCTGTTTTTTGACATATTCTTTGAATCTCAATTCTTGGGAAATTTTCCTTCTGAGAAATTCATTGGCTTTATTTACAACCAGACGAAATAAATACCCTTTAATGTCCCGAATTCCATCCAAGTCACTTTTCACTGACAATGCAATGAATACCTCTTGGTAAATATCTTCCCTGTCTTCCGCGTTTCTAGCGGAAAATCGAATCACAGACTGAATAAACTCATCGTACTGCTGGTATATCTTCATTAAGATATCCGAGTCGTCAGCGACGTGATCCTGTTCGCATTGATCCATTACTAAGGTCCCATAGTTGTCCGATTATTTGTCTGACTAAAATGCTTCTTAAAGCAATGCAAACACTATATCTCTATTAACTTTTAAAAACAACCATTCGGGCATGTTTTTCTCTCTAAAATAAAGTTGTTTTCGGTTGCGGAACAATTGATAATTTTTGTGAATTTCAAGGAAATATTAACTGTTTTAGTGCTGAGTGAAAAAGATTCGCATCAAAAGGCCCGTTTATAATAAGAATGTGTCTTTTTTGTGCTGTATCTTTAATTAACCAAAGCTATAAACTGGCACTACGACATATGTGAACACGACGTGAAGACCCTTGCGGGGCACTGAACTTTTAGCGTGACCCACTAATTTTATCTCGCGGTGGCGGACAATTTGGTAGACGGTGCAAGGGAAGTTGCTGAGACATCTTTAAGCCCCGATTTTTTGCGGGATCCCATTTTCTCAAGAAGACAATAAACAAGGGGCAGTAACCACCTTTCAGGAAAAGAGTTACGAAACAGGCGGCGGCGGATTTGGACCGCCGGCACACGGTTTCCGGGATACCTTTCTGATTTGTAAGCGTTTATTATAAAAAGGGTTATGGTCAAACAGATGACCAGTAGAGACATTTCAAGGAGTCTGTAGTTTGAGTTGTTTAAGGCTTGTGAAATAGCTTGAAAAGTTATTCCAAATGGATACACTTCAGCCGATAATGGAGTTAAATAAAAAGAACGTATCGTATATTGATGATTCCAGTCTAACAGAAGAGAATATAAGCAAAAATATGATAATCATTGAGCCCCATATTCATATGTATTCCAGGACTACAGATGACTATCAGGCGATGTATGAAGCCGGGATACGTGCCTGTGTCGAGCCATCGTTCTGGCTTGGTTCAAATCGCAGATATGCGGGTACTTTTTTCGATTATTTCAATCTCGTTCTGGAATTTGAGACGGTCCGGGCATCGCGGTTCGGGATCGACCATTACGCTGCAATATCGGTTAATCCGAAGGAAGCGGAAGATATCGGCTTGGTCGATGAGGTGCTGTCGGGGATCAATGAGTACATGGAGCATGAACGCTGCGTGGCGATTGGCGAGATCGGTTTTAATAATATCACAAAAAACGAAGAAGCCGCTTTCGTCAGGCAATTGCACTTGGCGAAAGAGCATGGGCTGCCCGTTATCGTTCATACGCCTCACGTTGATAAACTCAAAGGGACAAAGAGGATCATTGAGATAATCAAAGCGGAAGACATGGATAATGGAAAGGTTCTTATTGACCACAATACTGAAGAGACGATGCCGATCTCGAGTAAGACCAATTGTTTTTTGGGGATGACGGTATATCCGATATCAAAGCTGAGTCCGCAGAGAGTTTCTGAGATTATCAAGCAATATGGTGCAGATAGGAAGATGGTTAACGGCTCTGCGGACTGGGGGGTGTCGGATCCTTTAAGCCTGCCGAAAGTTGTTGAGTATATGCGCAACGACGGACACGATGAGGAGGCTATCCAAAAGATCGTTTTCGATAACGCGATGGCTTTTTATCAGCAAAGCGGAAAATTCTATCCGAAGCTTGATCTGTGCCCGATAGATCCTAAAGAGTTTCAAAGGTAGAGCTTTTATGGAACAGACACGAACCACCGAAGCTGTAATCACGTCATGGTTTCGGCTATTGCGTTTGCCAAATATTTTGACCGTTCCGGGGGATGTGCTGGCGGGTTTTTTGCTGGCGGGCATCGCGACACGAAATACAGATTGTGACTATAAGAGCCTGCTTTTTTGTATGTGTACTAGCGTGTGCATTTATTGTGCGGGGTTATTGCAGAATGACTATTGTGACAGAAAGAAGGATGAAATATTTTTTCCCGAACGGCCGATCCCTGCCGGGCAGGTTTCAGCGGGCCGCCTTATTTGGGTCGCGGTAG
>JACNGQ010000420.1 GCA_014384025.1 Planctomycetota bacterium
TCACTCTTCACTCATTTTTCCTCTACACTTGTAGAGAGCGCTCTACAAATCCACCTTTTTATGCAAAACAAACCCAATTTTGGAAATGACAAAATGAACATAACTATAGACATGACAAGTAATTACAAGATTTTGAACGCTGGCTCAGGCCAAAAAACAAAGCCAATTCAAACCCAATTCAAACCCAATTTAACCCAAAACAAAGCCAATTTAAGCCAATTCAAAGCCAAAACAAACCCAATTTGTCGAAAGGGAAAAAATGAATTCTTTTACGTGGATATGGAGCTTAAAATGAAATATTGTGATTTCCTCGCGAAAACTTACCACCCTAAAGGGTGCCAATCTGTAGCCCGTTTTCTGATTTTTTCCTGGACAACCGGAGCTAAAAGGCTAAAATGTTATCAGCGTTATATATGAGAGGAATAAGTATGGCACCCAAACGAAATAATTTGGCGGCTGTCGTAATCATTTTAGTAGCAGCAATAATCTGCCGGGCCGAGTTTCAGGTCAATACACATACGACTAATAAGCAGGAGAATCCTGATATTGCTATGGACGGGGCCGGTAATTTTGTCATAGTTTGGAACAGCTATCTGCAGGACAAAAGTTCGAACGGTGTTTTCGGGCAGCGATTCGACCAAAATTGCAACCCCCTCGGTGAGGAATTTCAAATCAATACTACTAGCGGCGGCAACCAAAGAGAGCCATCAGTTGCAATGGATACGGCCGGGAATTTTGTGGCTGTATGGCAGGGGCCGGGGACGGTCGAGGAGGATAAAGAGGATATTTTCGCAAGGCGGTTCAACTTGAACGGCCAGCCTGTCGGCAGTGAGTTCCGAGTTAACACCAACACAAACGATAAGCAGCTTTGTCCGAGAACGGCTATGAATAATGATGGCAGATTTGTCATCGTCTGGGAAAGCGCGAACGTTCCCCAAGAGGGCAAAAAGGCAATTTGCTCTCAGTTGTATGACAGCAACGGCATGAGGATTGGGACGGAATTTGTAGTTAATGATGGGCCGTCAGACGGGCGTTATCCCGATGCGGCTATGGATTCGCAAGGGAACTTTGCCGTTGTCTGGATGCAGGACAAAAGCAGCAATTCGATAATGGGGCGGCTATATAACGCCGATGGCTCATCCAAAACCGAGCCTTTCGAGGTAAGTACAATAACGCTCAGTTCGGTTACGCAACCATCGATTTCAATGAATAGGCAAGGGGAATTTGTAGTCGTCTGGGACGGGGACCCGGAACTGGCCGGCCTGGACGATATTCACGCACGAATGTTTGGTCCAAACGGGACGGCCATAGGTGAGCAGTTTATCGTCAATACAACTATTGAAGGGCCGCAGCAGAATCCGAAGGTCGCGATGAATAATCGACGGCAGTTTATAGTAGTGTGGGACAGTAAAATCAACCCCGATATCAATGAGAGAGAAATATTCGCCCAGCGCTACGACAGTACGGGCGAAGCTATCGGCGATGAGTTTCAGGTCAATACCTATATCGAGGCCGACCAGAAGCGGCCGGCCGTTGCAATGGGCCAGGGACGGAAATTTGTTACGGCCTGGCAGAGTTACGGGCAGGATGGCTCCAGTGACGGCGTATTCGGATGGACGGGACAGATGGTCGGCTCGGCGGACTTCAACGGAGACGGATTAGTTAATTTCAGTGACTATTGCATCCTGGCCGACGAATGGTTCAAAATTGGAGAGATATTAACGGCTGATTTAATCGAAGATAACAAAATAAACGAGCGGGATTTAGCAGAGTTTTGTTACCAGTGGCTGACCGGACATTAGAAGATATGAGATTTATGTTTACGTCATCAACAATTAAAATATTGAGAGTTGGGAGAGTTTCTCTTTTTCTTCATAATAGAGGACTAAACAACTTGGCGACATCGTTCAGGCTGCGTTTCACAAGACTGCGTTTTTGCCACTGTGATAATTCAATACCGGGACTGTTCCGAAGATATTCCATCTGACGATTGCGGAGGCCTCTGGCTGCTTCGCTGCCATAGAGCAAAAGGTTGACTTCAAAATTGAGGGAAAATGAGCGGATATCAAAATTACTTGAGCCAATGAACGCAATAGAATCATCCACACTCATCGTCTTTGCGTGCAGAAGGCCGGCCTCATAGGCAAATATTTGCACGCCGGCTTCGAGCAATTCCTCAAAATAGGCATGGCCGGCCATATCCACGAGCGGATGGTCGGTTTTTCGCGGCACGATCAGGTTTATCTCCACACCCCTTTGTGCTACCACCTGCATGGCCTGGAGGAATGGCTCGTCGGGAATAAAATATGGCGTTGTAATAATAACACGTTCACGGGCCGAGTAGAGAACGGAAACAACCAGACGCTGATAGTTCTCGACGGGAAAGTTAGGACCGCTGGGAAGGACCTGAGCGTGTACGTTACCAGAGAGTACAGGCGGCGGGAAGACATCCTGTTCTTCGAGCAGCTTGTTTGTGCGGAAGTTCCAGTCCTCCAGAAAGACTGTCTGTAGCTCCTGGACAACAGGGCCGCTCAGGCGGGCCATCAAGTCGCGCCATATGAGGTCCTTGTGCCCATAGTCATCGTCAACAATATTCTGGGAGCCCGTGTACCCGATTTTCCCGTCGATTATGACAATCTTACGGTGATTCCGCAGGTCAATCCTCGATGCCCGGCGCCGAAGAAAGCCAACCGGCAAATCATCTTTAACTTCAACTCCGGCCTTCCTCAGGTCGTGACTTATAAACCGCAGCATGCGCCACGAACCGACGGCATCCAGGAGCAGTCTGCATTTAATCCCGCGCTGTGCGGCCTGTTTTAAGGCGCCGGCGACGCGGTGACCGGTATCATCGTTTTGAAAAATAAAAAACAGCATATGGACGTGGTCTTTGGCCGTATTAATATCGGAGATAAGCTCATTGATAACTTCATTGGTGTCGGAAATTAAGGTTACGGAATTGCCGTCAAGAATCGGCATCGATCCGAAATGCTCGGCCAGGGCAATTGCCTCCTGACATTGAGGCCCCAATTCAGGGTGGGCCGCGTGTGGATGCCCTTCAAATTGCTTCTTCAAATGTTCCAACCTCTCTAAAAGCCGAGCGTATTGTTTGGTACGGCGTGAAGGCAGGCGGTGTCTGCCGATTAATAGATACAATATAATTCCTATCCAGGGCTGAAAATAGATTACTACCAGCCAGGCAAGAGCCGCACTCGGGCGCCGTTTACGTACAACAACAAAAAGGGCAACGACGCGAACAATCCATTCGGTGATATATAATGCGCTAGTGAACGATATCATTAGAGAACCTTATTAAAATTTAATTTAGAACTTTCCGTCTATACACACTATCTATTCGTTTTTTTTTGAATAACGTATAATTAAATAAGGAATATTATCTACCTTCAATTATAAAACTTTCAAAAAAATTATTTCACTGCTGAACCTTTGGCTGAAGCTCAACATATTCATTAGTTCCTTCAACGGGCCAGAAGACCTGATCGCCACCAATATCACCTTCGCCCCATTTGCTCGGTGTTCCGCCATCGTCATCAGAATCGACACCAAGGCTATTTATCAAGTAGCCATTATCTGTTCGCTTGTACGTGTGAGGTCCGAGGCTATACCTATCTGGCGGAAGTTCTTCTAAATAATGCTGATCCACGAGCGTTTCCA
>JACNGQ010000395.1 GCA_014384025.1 Planctomycetota bacterium
ATTTCTTTATCAGCGCAGGTATAACGTGACTGCCGGCGGGATTAAAATTATCGCCGGGGCCATAGAGATTAACCGGTAGCAAATAAATTCCGTTAAGGCCGTACTGCCGACGATAAGCCTGCAGCATAACAAGCAGGGCTTTTTTGGCAATACCGTAAGGCGCGTTGGTTTCTTCGGGGTAACCATCCCACAGATTTTCCTCCTTGAACGGAACCGGTGTAAACTTCGGATACGCACAAATTGTTCCGACCTGAACGAATTTCTTCAATTCGCGAATCCTGGCATGTTCGATCAGATGCAGTCCCATAGCCATGTTCGCATAAAAAAATCGACCTGGATTGGCCTGGTTGGCACCTATTCCACCAACCTCTGCCGCCAGGTGTATAACAACTGTAGGCTCCAGACAATCGTACATCCGGATTACGTCAGCTTCTTTTGTCAGGTCGTAATCATCGATGAGAGGAATAAAAAGATTTTCCTGTAGTACACCATGGTGGAGTAATTCTTTTTGCAAATGTTGGCCCAGGAAACCGGCACCGCCGGTAATAACGATACGTTCATTTGCAAATTCTATCATTTCAGGGCCTTCCATTTCTGTTAGTTTTCATACCGTTATCGACCAAGAGTTTTTCCTGCTTAGCTAATTTCCAGTCAGCGTCAATCATCATCGTTGCCAGTTGCTCGAAGTTGACCCTGGTCTGCCAATTTAAAAGTTTTCGAGCCTTCGATGGGTCGCCTAATAACAAATCAACCTCTGCCGGTCGGAAATAACGCGAATCAATTTCTACGTATTTATTCCAATCCAAGCCAACCTTATCAAAGGTTACATCCAGAAACTCGCGAATTGAGTGTGTTTGGCCGGTTGCAATAACATAGTCGTCGGACTTGTCCTGCTGGAGCATCAACCACATTGCTTCGACGTAGTCACCGGCAAAGCCCCAGTCACGTTTGGCATCAAGGTTGCCTAAATAAAGCTTGTCCTGCAAACCTTCTTTTATCCGAGTTGCGGCCCTTGTAATCTTACGTGTTACAAAAGTCTCACCTCTCCTGGGGGATTCATGATTGAAGAGTATTCCATTACAAGCAAACAATCCATAACTTTCACGGTAATTGACTGTCTGCCAATAGCTATAGACTTTGGCACAGCCGTATGGGCTTCGTGGATAAAAAGGAGTTTTTTCGTTTTGCGGTGTTTCGACAACCTTGCCGAACATTTCACTGGAAGAGGCCTGGTAAAATCTTATATCAGGCCCCATATCTCTAATCGCCTCCAATAGCCTGATTGTACCTACAGCGTCTGTCTGTACGGTATAAACCGGCTGGTCGAAGCTGACCCGCACATGCGATTGTGCACCAAGATTATAGACTTCATCCGGCCCAACGCGAGTTAGAATTTCTCTCAGGCCGGTGCCGTCAGTTAAATCACCGTAATGAAGAAACAGTCGGGTGCCGGACCGATGCGGATCAGAATATAGGTGGTCAATCCTTTCCGTATTAAAAGAGCTTGACCTGCGAATCACGCCGTGGACTTCATATCCTTTACCCAACAGCAGTTCTGCCAGATAGCTACCGTCCTGGCCAGTTATACCTGTTATAAGAGCTTTCTTGGTCATTTATGGTTTCTCCAATTTATTCTAATCAGTAAAGTATTTTATTAGCATCTTTTTTGACTAATCGAAAAAGTTGTTTATCTCTTGGTTTTTCTGCGGTTGCGGGCACAAATTGGACAGTTGTTGCCGTGGGTTCTATTGACAACTTTAGCTTGCCATTCGTGCCCTTTGCTGCACATCCACCAAACTTTTCTACTAGTGCCATGTGTGACATCTCTGGAAGTTAGGTACTTGTTCTTTGTAGGGTGCCATTCTTTGGCCAAAGAGGGTTGGGCGGCCAGAAAATTTTTCTTTGCGGTTGTCGCCATATGTTTCATATATGGTGAACAACCAACTCAAAAGCTTTCATAATCTCAACTGGCTGAACAGCATGACTGGCAGGGCCAATTTCCAGATTGATATCTGGCTCGGTAATACCCAACTGATCTATAATTGTTGAAGCCTTGCAGGCTTTCATGGTCGGAGCAATCTTCATGAAGTTCGGCCTGGCACCTACAACATTGATTATTTTCATTAAGTATGTCATCTCAGCTGGGCATGAATAATGCAAGCCTCTTCCGGCCTTACAACTTTCACTCATAATTCGTCGACAAGAAAGCTTGTTTGTTTATTCTTGTCATGGCTTCTTCGCTCTCCACCTTCTACTTTCTTGCCGCATCGCTCGCAAATATACACATAAACGACCGTGCTAGGATCTAAAACGCGGGCAGAAGCGGGACCCCAACGGTGAAAGCCAAGCCTACAAAGCATTTTACTCATTTTGATCTCCAAAACGGCTAATGGTATTTTAATACTCATTTGCAAGATTATCGCGATTATGATGCTTCATTACATATTTGTGGTTCAAGCCAGATGGCCCCAATTGCCAGTCTATAGGCCTTGATGATACACAGAAAACTCTTATGATAGATGGCCTATTTTATTTCCTCATAATAAACTGAGGAAGTTTGCGAAAATTTTTGAAAATTAGCGTTCCGAAACTACCGATACCATTTCTTCGCATAGCGGTAAGGTCCTCACGCGATTTTTTTATTATATTGGATATGCTTTTATTACTCTTTCCCCCAACCCTCATCTTTACAAGCACCTGCGGCAAATAGGTAACATCGACCTTGAGCTTTCCCAAAACCCGCATCATAAAATCATAATCAGCCGCAATCTTAAAAGATGTATCAAAATAACCACCATCGTCAAGTCTTGCCCTCTGGTAAACACTGCGCTTTAGATAAAGCGTAGGATGCGGTGGCATCCAGCCGGCACGAAGACTGGAATACTTAAAATCACCACTCCGCCAATAGCGGATAACCCTCGCTATATCATCCTTTGCGACATACTCGAGATCACCATAGATACCACCTGCTGCGGTATTGTTGAACCCTCTTGCAATATCAGATATTACATTAACTCCGGCAAGCAGATCATCGGCATTGACAAAACCGATCACTTCTCCAGTGGCTATGTTTATTCCCTTATTAAGAGCGTCATAAAGCCCTTTGTCCGGCTCGGAGATAAATCTGCTTATCTTATCACCATAGGACTTGACAAGTCCAACCGTTCCATCGGTGCTGGCCGCATCAATGATGATATACTCAATATTAGAATAATCCTGCGAAAGAACAGATTCAATAGCAGTCTTGATCTTGTCTCCTGGATTGTGGCAGATTGTGATGATGGAGAATTTCATTTTTTTTAACCTTTCAGAAGTTAGTTATTAGCTATTGGTTCTTTATATTGGTAGCCCCTTTTTACGCCGCCGAAGTTCTTTTACTTTAAGGTCGATCATATATTCATAGATTGCCCGCAGGCAGCAATAGGTAAAGCCCGGCCTTCCATCCAGAAAGCCCATTCTGGCAAAGTACAAATAACAAAATACCAATAAAGGCCGACAGGGCATACGAAAGGCAATCTGTTTTAAGAACTTCCGCCTGATCGTGGGGTCAGTAGAAAACAAATCTCTTAAACGCAAATTGCTCTGCACTTCCTTGATTAAGGCCTCGGCCTCCATAGAAGAATAGCGGTTATGACGTTCTAGCCAGAAAGTTATCCCCTTAT